>CAMQTN010000003.1 GCA_947037115.1 uncultured Lachnospiraceae bacterium | reverse complement strand
CTGCGTAGTAAATTTCCTTCGGAAATTAACTACTAAAGAATGCCCTGCATTCTTCGCGTCTGTGAATGAAGCAAAAATTTTGTTTTGCTCCGACGCAACGGACTAATATTAACATACCCCTCGCGCTACGTCAACCCTTTTTTTCAAATTTCTCAAAATTTTTTATTTTGTAAAATTTAAAATCAGGGAAAAAAAAGAAATCTCAATCTCTTAAGATTCTTTTTAAACGGAGAAAGAGGGATTTGAACCCTCGCGCCGCGTAAGCGACCTACACCCTTAGCAGGGGCGCCTCTTCAGCCTCTTGAGTATTTCTCCACAGTCTGAACTATTCCTCTACCAAATATATAGTTCCGCGTTTCCACAACGCAAAGTAATTATACATAAGGTATTTTTGTTTGTCAATGCCTTTTCCACGATTCCTTTGGAATTTCACCTACAAATTATTTCCCAAAATATTATAACTCACGTATCATAACTTACAATATTCCCTGATTGCTGTTTCATAAAGGTTCTCTCCTTTTGCGTCAATCACTACAATCACTGGAAAATTTTCGACTTCAAGTCTGCGAACCGCCTCTGTTCCCAGATCGTCATAAGCAATTACCTCAGACGCTTTGATGGAACCGGCCAAGAGCGCACCTGCTCCACCTACAGCCGCAAAATATACAGCTCCATTTCTGATAATTGCTTTTTTCACCTCCTCCGACCGCTTCCCTTTTCCGATCATACCAGTTAAACCCAAATCCAAAAGCGCCGGTGCATACTTATCCATGCGACTTGCCGTCGTGGGCCCGGCGGAACCAATCGGCCTGCCTTCTCTCGCCGGAGATGGCCCCATATAATAAATCACATTATTCTGCATATCAAGCGGAAGCGCCTCACCACGTTCCAGCGCTTCATACATCCTTTTGTGCGCTGCGTCACGGGCTGTATAAATTGTACCGGTGATATAGACATAATCCCCTGCCTGCAATCCTTTTGCCGTTTCCTTATCTATAGGCGCTTTTATATGCCGCTCCATACTTTCCTCCACTTTGAAATCTCTTAATAACTTCTATACCAAAATATCAAACAAACAGTCTCATTTTACAGCACCCGAACCGCATGCCTGTTCACATGGCAGCAAATATTAACAGCCACAGGCAGCCCTGCAATATGCGTCGGGTAGGTTTCTATATTGACTGCTAACGCTGTAGTCGTCCCTCCCAGACCGCCCGGACCGATGCCGGTTTTGTTGATCCGGGCAAGCATTTCCTCCTCCAGCTCTCGAACATAGGGAATCTCGGATCTCACCTCAAGAGATCTGGTCAGCGCATGCTTCGCCATTATCGCACACTTCTCAAAAGTGCCACCAATCCCGACACCCACCACCATCGGTGGACAGGCGTTTGGCCCCGCATCTCTCACTGCCGTCAGGATAGCATCCTTCACACCCTCTATGCCGTCAGCCGGTTTCAGCATAAATACCCTGCTCATATTTTCACTGCCAAACCCCTTCGGCGCCACCGTGATTTTCACCTGATCCCCCGGGACAATCTCGCAGTGAATAACCGCCGGGGTATTATCCTTCGTATTTTCCCGAATGATTGGATCGCCCACCACCGATTTGCGCAGATAACCGCTTACATAACCCTGCCGCACACCTTCGTTAACCGCATCAGTCAGCCCGCCTCCTTCAAAATGGACATCCTGTCCAATCTCCAGAAACACCACCGCCATACCTGTATCCTGACAGATCGGAATCATATCCCTGCCGGCAATCTCAAGATTATCCTGCAGCTGCCCCAAAATCTGCTGCCCAAGTTCCGACTCTTCCGTCTGTGCCGCACATTTCATCGCCTGCTCCATATCCGCAGAGAGGAAATGATTCGCCTCTATGCACATTTCCCTGATATTACGGGTGATTTCCCCCGTCTCTATCGTCCTCATGTTTCCTCCGTTTCCGAACGTACAGTCCTGACAGTCAGACAATCCGCTCCCTGATACCCGGGCACGCTGTTCCTGTCAACCGACGATCTGCTCCCTGACTTTGTCTAACTCCTCAGGTGTCACTTCCTGCGGCTTCCAGCCAATTTTCTGTCCATCCGCGCTGTAGCGGGGTATCAGGTGGAGATGAAAATGGAAGACTGTCTGTCCCGCAAGATCGCCGTTGTTCTGCACCAGGTTAAAACCCTCGCATCCAAGTTTTCCCCGCATCTTTATCACCATTCTCTTCGCCAGTTTCATCACCTCACCAGCACTCTCCTCCGGCAGTTCAAAAAGATCCGCATAGTGATCCTTCGGCAAAATCAATGCATGCCCCTTTGTCGCCGGTCCCAAATCCAGTATTACACGAAATTGGTCATCCTCATACAGCGTTTTTGCCGGTATCTCTCCATTGGCAATCTTACAGAAAATACAATTATCCGCTTTCATGTCGCCCTCCATCATCCATAAGTTTTCAGTCAGCACTCCCACAGGCCGCGGGAAATTAATTGTTCCATACTACGCCGCCGCACCTGATTTACTCAGAACCGCAAAACCAGATCAAGCGAACGCAGTACCTTAAAATCGCCTTTCATCTTCATATCACCCGCCATAAAGGAGGTTTGAAAATCTGTCTTTCCCGATACAATATCCGCAAAAGATGCGCGGTCAAGCTGCATCTCCACATCCACACGGCCGCCTTCCCCATAATAGCAGTCGAGACTCGCCCCATCTATCACGATCATAAGAGGACGCTTTTTTTCCTCAATCACTACTTTAAATCCCGCCGCAAAACCGGGCTGCGGAACAAAATGCTGCCGAATTTCCTCGACAAACTCAGTCGTGTCCTCCTTCTCGCTGCTGCCCATCATATCACGGAACAGGCTGGCAAGTTCCTGAATATCTTCCTTCTGCCGCTGCACATAAGTATCATCCGACACGTACTGAGAAAGCTGCTCCGACTCCTGCGGCGTAAAGTTGATATTTTTTGTTATGGCAACCTTCTGCTTCACCGCCTGATTGCTGGCAGGCAGACAGGGCATCTTCTGATTGATGGTACGGTAAAGATTTTCCGCTTTCTTTTCGATGATTCTGATGTAATCCCCGTTCTGTTCCAAAAGCGCCGTATCCGCAATATAACCACACAATCCGCTGCAGGGCAGCCCGCCCAGGATCTCCCATGCCGTTGCGAGGTTAAGCTTTCCCTCCTGCTCTCCATAGGTAGTAGACATGACAATAGGGCACATGTAAATCCTGCTGATCTTCTCTTTGTCTCCGTAGAGCCAGCAGGCATCCAGAAACTGCTGCATGTATCCGCCGATTCCGTACCACTCTATTGTCGTTGCAAGAATCACTCCATCCGCATTTTTCAAAGTCTGCGGAAGCGTGGGAATGCTGTTTTTCTGTTCATAAAGATGAAAGACCTCCACTGTCACACGAAGTTCCTCCAGCACCTCCTTCATCTTATTTAAAACAAACAGCGTGGGATCGTCCATAAGACCTCTCCCACCATAATAAATATTGATCTGCATAGATATCTGTCCTTTCTTATCTGTTACCGGAAAGCCGTCGCAGCCTTTTACATCCCACAATCACTGCCGCCGCTGTAAATCCCATCAAAACACCACCCACATGTGCCGCATTATTGACGCCCGCACTGGTAAATCCACAGTATAGCGAAAACGCAACCGCAAAAGCTACCCTGCCCACAGTCATGGATTCCAGCCTGCCCCGATGTGTCATAACCAGAAACAGTAACGCTCCCTCAACACCAAAAACTGCGCCGCTCGCTCCCGCCGAACTTCCATAAAGATTTACAAGTATCTCATATCCCATGGAAAAAAGATTGCCCGCAAGCCCGGAGAGTAAGTAGAGCGCTAAATAGGGGAATGTCCCCAGCTCCCGCTCCACAATCGCCCCCACATAATACAGGATGATCATATTGCTGAAAAGATGTTCCACATTCCAGTGTAAAAACATGCTAGTAAACAGGCGGTAAAACTGTCCGCTCTGTAAAAGCTCCGCAACACTGAACGCACCCTTATTATATAACAAGTCCCCCGTAAATGTACATATTAGAAATACGATTACATTTATAGCCACAAGAATAACATTGGCCCAGGACAAAGCGCGCAGATCCTTTGTCTTCTTCGACGTCCCGCCAGCCTCCATCGTCTCCTGTCTTTCCTTTGTAAGAGAGAACAGATACTCCTCCAAAAGATTCTTCCAACCATAAAAATCTGCCGCCTGCGTCTCATGGATCATCAGCCTGTATGCCTGCACATCAATTATCCAGCAAAAACTGTCATTTTCGCAAATTTTTCTGGCTTTATCTATATCCGCGCACAAAATCAGCGTCATCACATGTATTTCCGAATCTCCCCTCATATGAAAGAACTCTGAAATCTTCTCTTTCATATGGGCATACTGATCTGTCGAAATATAAAGCCCCTGCCTGTAATCAATCACATAAAGGACATTGATTCCCTGCGCCTCTCTGCGGCAGTAAAAATGAAACTCCGGCAGATTAGACGGAATTTTGTCATAGCCCTGGTCAAGGAACAGCGTTTCTAACCGCTCTAACGTTAAAATATCCATGAGTAGAGAGTATCATTTTCCCTATGTGATGTCAAACCGTTATCGATAACAATAATTCAAATTCCCAAACCGAATTTCATCCCCTGGCTCGATATCCACTGACTCCTGCGGCTGCAGGCGAAGCCCGTTTTTATAAGTTCCGTTGGTAGAGTTCATGTCGACCAGCCGTATCGTATCTCCCTCCTTTTCAAACCGGGCATGAATCCTGCTGACGGAATCATCTGTCAGCAGACAGTCCACACAGCCCGCCATCTTTCCCACAGTATAGGGGAATTTTATCAGTTCAATATGTCTTTTGTTCTTCCTGTCCAGCGCATACAGCTTGTACTCCATCATTTTAGCGCTGTCAAAAAAGACCGTGTTCCCGCATACCTCCCGCTCTTCCAGCCGCTCGCCTCCCACACTTCTCCGAGCCAGGGCAGGCCTGCAGTCCTCATCCGTTTTTACAGACATATGCAGTCCGGCCTCTGCCTCCCTGCAAAGCACTCCTTCCAAAGAAACCTCCTCCGCTGCCGACAGGCAGTCCTCTTTCTGTAAAAAGGGCTTTGCCGCTTCTTTCCTTTCCTCCTTTTTACCGCCGTTCTTTAAAGCGCCGACAAGCCCTGCCAAAAGACACACTCCCATCAGCGCGCCACATCCAAACAGAGTCATCATCTCCTCGTCAGACAATTCATAAAATCCATAAATACAGGCAATTCCCGCAAGTCCTAAAACGGAAAGCGCTATGAGAAAAACAGAAAATCTGTTCTTTCTTTCCGGTTCAGGCGACTGTCTTTTTGCTTCTTTTCTTAAATTCTCCCCCGTCAAATCAGAATCATCCCCGAAAGAAACTGTCTGCAAAGATAGCGAATCCATATCCGACATGAAATCGGTTATTTTCCCTGTTTCCCTTTCCTCAGTTTCAATTTTTTCCGAAGCGTCATTCTCCTCCTGCTCTCCCAAAAGCTGCAGCGCATCATGCAGGGAAAACGTGTTCTCCTCCGACCTCTCGTATATCTGATAAATCACATCCGCCAGCCGCTCATCCTGACTGTCCATATGCTCCAGTAAATAATCCATAAGCGTCTCATAAGGTTTCTCCTCCTCATAATCCGGATAATAAAGCCCTATGTATTTTTTGCGGGACAAATCATAATAAATATACTCCGGCAGGAGGACGAGTTTTGTCTCGTCCATAAAATAATCGCCAAGCCTGGTGTATATACCATAGAGCTGTTCAAACAACTCTCTTACCTGCCGAAAAGAAAACTGTCTGCCACGATACAGGCTTTCCAGCGTTGTTCTGGAACTGATATCATAATAGAAGTAAGCCGCTCCGTTCACATGACGCAGCGAACAGTACAGCATCTCCTCGAATTTGCCGGCAGTAAGCAGCTTACACTGGTAATTCCTGTCCGGCAGTGCCAGATTGCATGGCAAAATCAAATAACTGCGTTTATAATCCCTGAAATATTTGGCTTCAAGCATTTCTTCCATCCATCCTTTCATTTTCCTAACTTTGTGATCACTCTTCCTGCCATTCGGCTCCTGCGTATCATCTTCGTGGGATTGATCATCTGCGCTTTGGCTCTGGTTCGTATCTTCCACCCCGTCTGATTATGCAGCGTAAAAAACTGCCTGACCGGCACTTTCACCTGACACTCCCCTGTCACGCTGGTTGTATTGCCGTCGCTGTCTACCGTTCCTGTCACCTTGCCAACGCCAAAATACTTTTTTCCGAACTGTTTTTGCATGTGCGCATTGATATAAGGCACTACCTGCCCTTCCTTCTTTTGAATGCTTCCCTTAAAACATACCGTATAGGCATCCTGAAAGAGAACGCACTTGTCATAGGAATAGAAAGACAGATAGATGAGAAGAACGAAGACAAACACCGTCCAGGTAATGATAAAAGAAGCTTCCAGTGTCATATACCCTTTTGCTGTTTTTCTCATAAGCATACCACCACCCCCATTCCCAAAAGCAGGAAAGGTGAAAAGGGAATTTCCCTGTCCCTCTGTATTTTTCTGAGGGCAAGCAGAACAATCGCAATCGCAGATTCTGCCAAAAGACCCGCAAGCAATACCAGAAAGCAGCGATACACACCCAGAAACAGCCCGATCATCAGCAGTACCCAGCCGTCCCCATATCCCACCTTCTCCCTTGTGAAAAAACTGAGCAGCAAAAATCCTGCGCCGGGTATCAGAGAGAACGCCGCCGTAAGTATTCCCGTTTCCCCCATAGCGCCATATATTTGAAGACAAACCGCCGTCAGCATTCCCAGCCATACGACTATTAACGGAATCTGTTTGTATAACCCGTCAAACACCGCACAGACTGCCAAAAACAAAAACAGTACAAACTCTACCCACACTTCGAGCACCTCCTCCTTGCACCAACCTCAGAAAGGGGAACGGTATAAATCGTTCTTTTTAATCCCGGACAATTAATCTGTCTGTGATAACGGTTTCCGAAATTTGTGATATAAACCTCATTTCCTCCTGCCCCTGCACTACAGGAACCACAGGACGCATATTTTGCGCCGGAAGCGTTTCGTCTGCCTTCCACCCCGTCCGCAGATACCACCTCCACCTTCGGATTCAGGTAAGTGCAGTTTCTGTCAGTGTGATAGACCGTTCCCGTCTCCGTGACATACACCATGGGGTCTTCCTCTCCTGAATTGCTCACCGTTCCCGAGGCATCATAACCTGTCCAGGCTTTTCCGTAGTAACGTTGTGATACCCAAAATCCATTAAATCCCATCAGATTCGCAAAGGGCCTGACCCGATAGGATACCTTTAAGTCAATGATATCGCCTGCTCCCATCACCGAAGAACCGGCGAAGGATATCCCATCTGCACCGCCTTCCACACAGGATTGTTCCAGATATGTTTTTCCCACATACTCCACGATCTGTCCTCTGGCATAACCCTCTGTGAGCGCCACACCGGCAAGGCCGTCCGGCAGGACATTTCCCACCGTCGCGCTGTAGGCATATCCCGCAAAGGCCATCTTGTTTCCCACCTGATGCAGCGCTGCATTCATCCGGCTTTGTGTGCCGATAATATTTACCGCAAAGAGAATATTGAGGACGGCAAACAGGAAAAATGGCAGAACGAATGCCGCTTCCAGTGTCATGGATCCTCTCCCGCGAGAGAAGATAAAAGACACCCTTTTTAGCAATCTGGTAGAGAAAATATATGTTTGACGATCTTGATATGTCCCAAGATATGCCTGGAGAGAATGTGCTGTCGATTTGGTTGATTTATAGTTTCGTGATTGAAAAAAGGGCATCTTTTATCACCTCCCGCCTAGTAAAATCCATATTGCCTGGTCATTTCATATGCATATCCAAATCGGCTCGTCACCGCCAGATGCGCCTGATAACAGTCAAAGCAGCCGTCCAGACGAAACCGCGCATTGCCCGGCGTACAGCGGATGTCCATCTCCATAATATCCATAGCCCGCTCTGTTCTGGTTCCGGCATCCTGTAAAAACAGCATGATCTGCAAATATTCCTTATAATTTAATCCATTGCCTCCGGAATCCTCCGAAAGGCTCCCTCTCACATTTTTGATGCAGTTAATTCCGGTCTTCCAGTCGGCAGCAGTCTTCATAATCGGCACTCTGCCGCCGCTCAACAGCGTTTTTACATCCTGTAGGCTTTCTACATAGGCCCAGGCAAAAAGAATTGTATACTTAACCGGCTCCATCAGTGCAGGCAGAAGAGTTACTGCCGTAAGCGCTGCTGCCATGGCCTGCGCCTCTGCCACCTTCGCGCTGTCTGAAAGAATATAGAGCACATTCGACACCTCTCTCCAGAGCAGCAGCTTCTTTGCTACCTGTTCCAGATTTTTCCAGTCCGTATCTTCCCCTGCAAGAATATACTCAATCTGATACTTTAAGAGTGATTTTTCCATTTCCTCCCTGTAGTAACCACATTTTTCAAACAGATAGGCCTGAAAAACCAGTTCATTCGGCTCCCCGCCTGCCTCCACGGCTTCCGCGCAAAGTCCTGTACCCGCCATCCTGTCCGGCCGGTGGGAAATGTACTCTCCCAGGTCCACTTTCACCGCGGAGACCGCAGAGGTATCCTCCAGGACAAGATTCAGCACTCCGCTGCTTCTGGTGGCATTGGCGATATCCGCCGGATTATCCAGAGGCACCTCCTCAAACTTTCCCTCCTCCACCTCTTTCTCCGGCAGGCCGATCGCATCAATCTGTGCCTCATACTCCTGCCGCCATGCTCCCACGTCCATGGAATCCAGTCCACTCCCCTGTAAAAGGTCAATATTACCGCTTATTTTGTCGAGGATTGCCCCCATCGGATAATCTCCCATATAATCCGTAACCTGCCTCTTCAGCACCGCGCCGTTATTGTCCGAGGCCACAGAATATTCCGGAATTTCCACCGCGCCCATATTCATCGCAAGAAACTCTTTCCCGCCAAACAGGCTCTTCCCCGTCTCCGGATGAAGATTTTTCTGTGCATAATTGCGAAGATGGGCCTCTGTATTGGCAATGTCCGAATGGGAGCCGCAGTAGGATGTATCCACAAACAAAAGATCGTACTGCTCCAAAAGTTCTCTGTGATATTCAGCCAAAACGGAATTCATCCCTATATCTGCCACACACTCAAATTTCATGCGGACGGCACTGATCCGTGCCCCTTCTATCACAGTGAATACAAGGGACAGGATCAGGGTCAGTGAAAGGGATAAGAATACCGTTATATATCCCCGCCTCATTCCATTACCGTGTTGCTGTCCGTGGTGATCTTCTCAAACACCTTCTCCACCAGAGACCGCAGCTGCGTCTTGAAAATGATAACCAGACCGATCAGCACCACAATAATCAAAATAATCTCCACCGTACCCATGCCTTCCTCTTCCCGCAGGAAGCTCCGAAAGCCTTTCAGTCTCTTTTCTTTTTCTCTTTTTAACATGTGTTTTCCTCCTTGATAAATTAGTTTAATGTAAAAGAAAAATATGCCGGGATCATAATGATTACCATAACCACACAGAGCATCATCATCATAGGCAGAAGCAGTTTTGTACCCGCCTCCTCTCCCAGTTTTTTCGCCAGATTTTTGCGCTGTGCAAAGGCGTTGTCCGCCTCCTGCCTGAGCACTCTGAGCAGGTCGCCGCTTCCCTTTCTGATATTCTGCGAAAGCAATGCCGACAGCCTGATATATGCCTGCACCTGACACCTCCTGCCAAAATGATCATAAGCTTCCGTCTCTGATCTGCCGCCCTGCAGCTCATAACAGGTCATCAATATTTCCTCATATACATATTTCTTTCTCTCCTCTCTCTGTTTTTTGTAATCCTCCCCCATCTTCAAAAAGGCATTTCTGATGGTCATTCCTGCGCCCATATAGAGAGCCAGTTTATTCACAATTTCCGGATAATCAGACAGAAGCTCCCGTTTCCTCGCCTCCAGTTTCTGATCCAGTTCCCGTCCTCTGTTCCAATAGAGCACACCTGCCGCCAGAAGCACCAGAATCAGGAAATACCCGCTGCTGTCCTCTATAATCTCTTTCCAGACAATCGGTTCTGTGCCGATCTGCTCCGGCAGTACCATCGTCTCCTCATTTTTCGTGCTCTCCTCCCTCTCCCAAAGCAGTTCTTCTATCTGCGCGCGAAGCCCCTCCTCCGGTGTATAAACCACGGGGTTGACCTGCACATAAAGTTCCATTTCTCTGATCCAATCCTCGTAGCGAAACCGCGCCGTCAGGGCAACAATCTCTCCCTCCGCAAGGGTTTCATTGTGTACCGTTCCATCGGAATTAACCAGAGAATAGACACTGCTCTGCCAGCTGATCTGAAAGGGATATCCCTCCAGTTCCGTAATCAGCTTCAAATCTTTCCGCACGTCCTCCAAACGGTCATTTTCTCCAAGAATTGCCCCGGTGAGCAGCCCCTCCGCCTCCGCAAAACTCTGTTCCAGTTCTTCCTCGGTGAGCTTTCTCTCCTCCACAAGGTAGTCAAAGACTTCCTCCTGTATCCCCGGGATCTCCGCAAGAAGCTCCACTTCCACATCTCCCTCCCCGCTGGCGTTTCTGGGAAGAAAAAACCCGTCGGTCAGCCTGACGTTGCTGTGAGCGCTGGCCCAGGCCGCCATACAGAGCAGATCGCCCACAAACACCACCATAAGCAGCATGCTGTACAGGGACAGATAATACTCCCTGATCTGCTGAGTGGCCGCAATTCCCGGATTCAGGGTTTTCAGCTTGTCTCCCAACTGTCTTGCGTAAAGTGCTTTTTTCCAATCTTTCCTCTTATTTTTATTTCCTCCCTGTCCTGCCTGTTTCCTTTTGTAGATTCGTGCCGCCATCTTTTGAAACGGATTTCCGGCCTCTCCCGCGGACAGAAGAAACAGAATCAGATAAAGCCCCAAAATCCCGCCATAAACATATATCATTGAAACTCCTTTCTCTCAAACCTCAATCTCCACAATCCGCTTTGAACATAAGTACGCTGCGCCGTAAAAGAGCAGGCAGACCGTCATAACCGCAACGCCGGCGGCATTGTGATAAAGCACATCAAAAAATCCCTTCGATGTAGTCCCGATATAAAAGATAATGAGAAACGGCACCATATTCATAATTTTCTGCTCCATCTTTCTTGAGCTGATCATGAGCTGTATCTCTTTGTCCGTCTCAGTCTTCTGCTCAATCACTGCCGCCGTCTTCTCCAAAATTTCCGTCAGGTTGCCCCCGCTTCTTTTGGCAATCAGAAACACATCCGCAAACTGCATAATGTCGGGCACATGGCTTCTAATACCCAAGTCGTACAGGAGCCTTTCCAAAACCACATTGTTTTCCAGTCCCCGCATCATATGCCTCACCTCAAGACAGACAGGACTGTCAGCGCTATAGAGGAGCTCCATATCACGGTAAGATTCCCGCAATGCGTTTTCCATTGAATATCCGGCTTTCATATTTGCCGAAAGCGCTAGCACCAGATCTTTGAATTGTATGCTTAACTCCTGTCTGCGTTTTTTTGCCTGCTCCTTTTTCTTCTCCCGCACAAAAAAGACAAACACGGGAATCAGGAAAACACAGGCGAGCCGGGATTGATAGAAAAAATAGCCAATCATCGCAACGAGGGCCACCCCCTCCAGGCAGACAAGCGTCCCCTCCTTCAGGGGAAACCGATATTCAGCATAGTCCGGCGGACTGTAACTTTTCGACATAAGTAAGCTCTCCCTTCTTTCTGAGACTGCCGAGAATCCTTCCTCCCTCTGTCTGCCCATCCTCCTCGAAACGGTAGAGAGGGCATAACCGGATTTCTCCTTTCTCGTAACCCAATACCTCCGCAATCTCCATTACCTTTCTCGTTCTGTCACGCAGCCGGCCCAGATGAATGATGATGTCAATTCCCGATGCAATCTGCTGTCTGATCGCTTCCAGCGGAATTTCCATTCCCATAAGTATCATATTTTCCAGACGGCTTAACATATCCCTCGTACTGTTGGCATGTCCCGTTGACATGGATCCGTCATGTCCTGTGTTCAGGCACTGCATCATGTCAAAGGCCTCGCCGCCGCGAACTTCCCCGACGATAATCCGATCAGGACGCATCCTCAAAGATGTCTTAATCAGATCCCTTATGGTGATCTCGCGGCATCCCTCCACGTTTTCATTCCGGGTCTCCATACGCACAATGTTTTGTATTGTCCTGATCTGCAATTCCGCGCTGTCCTCTATCGTGATAATGCGTTCCTCCCCGGGAATATAGTTGGAAAGCGCATTTAAAAATGTAGTCTTTCCCGACCCGGTTCCGCCGCTGATGAATATGTTGTATTTTGCCTGCACCAGCCTGTTCAGCCATCCGCATACCTCCTCCGTGACCGAGCCGAAACTTACCAGATCTTCCATCGTGATCGGCTTATCCGGAAAACGCCTGATCGTAACAATGGGACCGTTTAACGCCACCGGATTCAAAACCACATTGACGCGGGCGCCGTTTTCCAGCCTTGCGTCAACGATGGGCGACGCTTCATTGACCGTCCGGTTGCAGTCCGATACAATCTGCTGTATCACGTTCTGCAGCTTCTCTTTACTGTCAAATCGAAGATCACTCTCCCTTAATTTCCCGTTTTGCTCAATGAAAATTTTATCGGGCCCGTTGATCATGATTTCTGTGATCCGCGGATCATCCACAAGCTCCTGCAGCACGTCCAGTTTTCGAACTGCATGAAAGAGCTCTCTTCTGAGCCTGTTTCGTTCTGCCAGGGATATAGGTCTTTGCCTGCTCTCCCTCACAAGCATTCCGTCTATCAACTCTCTGATTTCCTCATCACTACTCTCTCTGGAATAGTCGATGCTCTCCAAAAGTCTTTCCTTTAAAACCTTCCGTCTCTCCTCTGTGTTATCCATAGATATCCTCTTTAATAATTGATTTCACATACCCGGCCAACTCTCCGTGTGTCATCATATCCAGACTCTCCGGAAGCTGCTGGAAGACCGGAAAACGGCATTTTACTGTTTTCTCTGTAATCTCCTCCAGCTCGCCGGTCTGTAACATCTGCTCATACTGCCGCAGTTTTGCCATGGCAAAAGGGTCGTCCCTTGTAATGGTATAGATTTTCTGACAGCTCCTTAACAGGTCAAAAAGTCCGTCTATCCCGTCATCCAAGTCCAATATCATATACTCATACTTCCCGATTGCCGCTATATCCCCGCAAAGCGCCAGCCACTGCTCTCCCGGCACTTCCTTGATTCCAGGCGCATACTGCATGGGTGGGATATAATCCAGCCCGCCCGCGTTCTGGATGATTGCAGGAAGCCTGAACGCCAGCTTTTCCCTCGCACTCTGAAAATAGTACATAACGTCAAGCATGTCCGTCTGATAATCTCTTTGCAGGAGTTCCCCAAGCCCTGAATACATTTCAAAATTCAGGTACAGCGTCCTGTGCTCTTTTGCCAGAAGCTGTCCAAGGGTCAGTGCGAAAGAGGTTTGCAGGCACCGTTTTACCGGGGAATAGATGCCGATCATTTTCACCGCCGTATCCGTCGCTTCCGGATAATCTTTCCATCCATTCCCGTCCGCAATGACGTCCAGCATTTTCTGCACCACTTTCTCAGGGCTTTGATATTTGTTGATACAGCAGATTTCCTCCTGCCCTGCTGCCTGTTCACTCTCCTGTAGGACAAACATCTGCGCCACCTGGCTTCTCACAAATTCCTCGCGGATCTTCCTCCATGCATTTTCTGCGATGAGAAGAATTTCTATCTCCTCTCTTCCCGCAAATTTTTCCAGCTCCTCCACTGCCGTAAACAGATGCAGCGTATAGGGCAGCTTTACTTTTTCCAGAATATATTCCGCCATACGGAAGGCATATCCCTCCTCCGTATCGCATATTGCCATAATCTTATGTCTCAAAATAATCCTCCTATTCTGCACACCGTACTGAACAGAATCGGCACTGCAAAGTGAATTTTGTTTTTACAGTAGGTGTGGTAGTCCTGATTCAAATTCCCGCCATAAATCTTCCAATGCCCCGTCCGCCGGATATCCTGCAGATAAGATACAAGATAGTACAGCCTTTCCCTGCCGTTTCGTTCTACAGCCAGCTTTAGTAAGGAAAATCCAGCGCCGATCACAAAAGCTCCCGCCAGTACAGCCATCATTTCTCCCGCGTTCTGAAAGCTCCCGATCAGGATAAACAGCTTCACATCGCCCGCGCCAAACGCACCTATCCTATACAGAGGATACAAAAGCAGAAACGCCAGAACCATAGACGCCAGAATACTCGTTAATCCCCGGCCGGATAAGATACTGCCTGTCATTCCACAGACAATGCCTGATAAAATAAAGCCGTTCGGGATCCGGTCTGTCCTCAGATCTGCCAGAGCAGAAAGCAAAAGCAGGAAAAGCAAAACGGATTGCCAGTTGTTCAGTCCAATAAAACCACCTCCGTATTTTTATTTTGACTCATCGAAATAATTGGGAGATATTCCCGATGCCATAAGGCCTGAATCGCAGGACTTTCAAAGAATAAAGCCCCGCATAGAATTTCCTGAGTTGTGACTTGAATTATAACACAATGAAAAATCTTGTCTATAGATCTGCCATAAAAAAATCATTTTTGTGAATTACTTACAAGATTTTAAAAAAATGAATGCCGTAAAGTACCGCAATCCCCGGAAATCCAAGGACTCCGGATGTCAAAACCGTAAATGGATTAATTCCGACCGCTATCTGCAGCTGTCTTGCCGCCAGCAGGTAATTCAGGGCATAAATGCCCACTGTCCCCATCACCGCGCGAAGGACAAAATTGATCAGCCATTCCACCTTACGTCCCATTGCCCCGATCGCCAAAACAATCAGGCATACTCCCAGTATAACCGCTGCTCCGCTTATGTTTGCCATAAAAGTTCATCCACCCTCTTGTCTGATCTCCTTACAGCATATGTGCAGGCTGTCCGCAATATTACATGAATATTTCAGGAAAATTTTACCTAAACTGATAACAGAAGGAATTAATTACCAATTTTTCCAAACCAGAAAGAAAGGCGGAATCCCCGGTATGAGAATGATTTTCAGACAAAGTCCCTGTATCCCCACGGAGAGCGACATCATTGTGGACAGGCAGAATCTGACCCTAAAAGAAGAGCTCCTGCTCGCCAGAAATGCGCTGGAAAATGCCTATACAGGTTTTGACAATGTGACAGACCCCGATCTGATCGACTGCTATATCTATGAACTTAACGCTGTTATGAAACGCTACAAATATCTGTTACAAAAGGCAGCGGAAAGTAATCCGCTGCCTGATAAAGAACACGCCAATGCGATCCGCCCGTTGACGCTTTTATAAATATAGTTTATGCGCTGCGCGCAGATTCCGTGTTTACACGTAACCGCTTATACACAGAATCCCCTGTTTGCGTCAGGATTTGACATGCTCTCCGCGAGCGTATCCTTGCCGTAAGTGAGTCCCGCATATACGGTCTGCGCATTGCCCATCACAGGGCCTGTCATATCCTGTGCTTCAATCTGTCTGTAAGCCTCCGCCAATTTCTCGAGCACAGGACGGACATGCTCCAGATTTTCCGCGCTATTGTACAGAGCAGCCTTCGCCACTTCCCTGTTGATGTAGAGGTAGAGCTGCAACAGGTTCTGCGCCACTTCATACTCCATATGCAGGGAATCCATCAGTTCACACATACAGCCCTGAATCCTGCGGACAGCATTTTTAAGATCCGCCCTGTTCCCTGCCACAAGGGCTTCCTGCGCTTCATCAACGTAAAGCAGCGCCATCTCATACAGAATGGTAATCAGCTGCGTTTTATTCGCCTGCGTAATCCGCAGAGTATACTCCTGTTTTAATTCCCTGGTCATCTTTCACCCTCATTTATATCATCACTTTTCAGTTAGAAAAAATATTCGCTTCATGCATTTTTCTGTAAATCATTTGCGTCAGCAGATTCCCTACGGCTCACTGCAACAGCTGCAACACCTGTGAAGGCCTCTCATTTGCCTGCGCCAGCATGGAAACTGCCGCCTGCGAAATTACCTGCTCTGTGGTGTAATTTGTCATTTCCTCCGCCATATCCACATCCATGATACGTGCGTAGGAGGCTGTCATATTTTCAGTGGACACCGCCAGATTGTTAACCGTATGCTCCAGTCGGTTCTGGTACGCACCCAGTCTGCTTCGCGCATCCGACACATAGAGAATCGCCCCTTTGATCGCCGTATTGGCTTCACCACAGGAATCCTGCGTCTTCATATCCGTATTTTCAAGCCCCATTCTGTTTAAGGAAATCGTGGGGATACGGATCGCGAGCTGCTGACCCTCATTGGCGCCGGTCTGGGTATCCATCGCGCCGATACCTGTGATATCGATCTCCAGATTCTGTATACTTACCATGGAATTGCCGCCAACCGATACTTGCTTCACGTCACCGTCCGCCGCCTCCGACGTGTCCGGTCTCTTACACACGATATCCAGATGGAAACCGGAAGCAGCATCTGTGATATGCAGGGTATCCGTTCCATCTCCATTAGGAGTCGCTGTCAGTGTCGCCGTAGCCGGAATATCTGCGCTCCCGGCCAGTGCCGTATTAAATGCCGTCTGCGTAGCTGCCAGGTTCAGCGACGGAACCAGATTGCCGGAACCGGCCGGAGTCTCTGTAATGTCATAAGATACATCAAACTCCGGAACCTCAATGGTGCTGGCACTATTATTTTCCCTCGGAATTTCAAGCGTTATCTCAAAATCCAAAGGACCCTTCAAAGTAATCTTTGAATCTGACGTATCAGAAATTTCCACTCCCGGCGGAAATTCCGGGCCCAGCGTTATCGTGGTGCCATTCATATCAATCTTTCCCTTTTCGTCGTAGGCCACAAACAATGAAGCGACCGAATAGTTTTTCGCAATGACTTCATCCGAATAATAATCGACCTTAACTCTATTATTATTGGTATAGCCACGCAGATCAAATGTGCCGTCCAGAAGCGTCTGCCCGTTAAACTCTGTGTCCGAAGCAATTCTGGTAACCTCATCCTTAAGCTGTTTAAATTCCTGCTCCAGCGTCATACGGTCAACGGTTGTAAGCGTCCCGTTCTCACCCTTAACTGCCAGCTCGTTCATTCTCTGCAGCATCTCGTGCACTTCCGTCAGCGCACCATCTGCCGTCTCAATAACGGAAATACCATTGTTTGAGTTCTGCGTCGCCGAGCCAAGTCCCGTAATCTGTGTATTCATTCTCCTGCCGATGGCATAACCCGAAGGGTTATCCTTCGAAGCCGTTACTTTCAGTCCCGAGGAGAGCCTTCCTAAAGATTTGGACAATCTGCTGTCCGATGCGTTTAATGCGTTGCTGGCACGCATTGCCGGTGCATTATAACTGATTTTCATTCTCATTTCCTCCTTATTTATGCCGTCAAGGCCGTAATGAATGCCTTCGCAATACCGTAGAGCTGTGCCGTCTGCTCCCCTGCCCCATCCTTTGCCTCTTCCGGTTTGTAATCCTCACCGCCGGTCTCTCTGCCCTGCAGGACAACCAGACTGCCAACCTCTCTGTCTGTTTCCGTACCTGCCAGCGCATTTCTCAGGTCCTCCTGCCTGCCCTGCAGCCATTGTGTCCCTTCTGTGCTCTCACAGGCAATATAGCCGGATACCGTCTGTTCCCTGAGCGAAAATTTGGCTGTGATCTGTCCGTATTCTTCTGTCTCCACGGTAACATTCACCTTGCCGGTTTCCCCGCCATGCAGAACCTTTAAGTTGATGGCTGTCAGCTCGCCATTGATCTCCACAGGAATCTGATAATTTTCTTCCCGCGCAAGGCTTCCCGCCAGCGCGAGCTGCTTTTTGCAGCTCTGTAGAGTACGCAGATCCAGATAATCGTCGGGTGCGTCCATGGCCTCATCCAAAAGAGAAGAAAATGTTTCCTGCATCTTCTCGTAGGCTTCCTGCGCGCTCTCCTTATCCGTCAGGCTTCCGATCAGCGTTTCTGCCTTCGCCTTTCCTTCTGAAACACCTGCGCTACCTTCCAGTTCCTGCAGCTTCCGATACAGTGCGCCCGGTTTTTTGCGAAGCGCTGACGCCGCTTCCAGATTATTTGCCGTCACAGGCTGCCTGTATGCCAACAGCTCCTGAACCACGGTCTCCTCCACATTCTCCAAACCGCGGTAAGACTGTAACTGCTCCTGCATGTAAGACTGTTCCAGAACAGCATCCGCTGCCTGCTGCCGCATTGTATCCGCAAACGCCTCCATAGTCGTTTCCGCTGTAAGCTCCGTCGCCACAAGCATCTCCGGTTCCATGGTGTCCGCGATCTGTCCCGCAAGCATATGATAATAGTCTTCCGACTGCTGCGAGGGCTGTCTGTCCTGTCCCTTCGCCTGATTCCCGCCTTCCGCGCGTTCCTGCCCCAAATCCGGGAATCCGCTTAAAATCTGATCCGTGATAGACTTGGTCTTCATCGTGCCATCCACGCCTTCAAACTCGTCGTCCACCCGATAATCCATTCCCTGCTTTTTGGTGCTTCGCATGGCCGTCAGGAGATTGCTGAAAGAAATCTGCGCGCCTTCCTTCAAAAGGCTTCCCACCGCCGCGTCATCCGTCTTTTCCAACTGGCGGAACATACGGTAAATCCCGATGTAGGCCTCTCTCTCCTGCTCGCTGACCGCATGATTTTTCTCCAGCTTATACAAATATTTACTGAATTTCTCCTCTTTTACCATATCGTCCGCGCCGCTCTCATCCAAATATTGATTCAGTTCAGCGATCGACATGGTAAGAGGGTTTTTGCCGTCCCGAATGGCCTGTAACGTTGCCGCCGGCGTCATTCTGCGGATGGTCTGCTGCAGTTCCATATCATACTTCTTCACAGCATCCATATTATCATCTGTGATATCCATGCTGTTATAGCCAAGTATCCGCACCGCCCTGCGGTTCTCCTCACTCGTCTCAAGACCCATGTCCGTCAGAATGTCGTCCACGTTGCGGAAAGCCTTGCGGATGGAATCACCCATATCCGCTCTCGGCGCTGTCATCAAAGTCTCATAAGACTCTCTGGCCGATTCATAGGTGTTCCTGAGCGCCGTGCCGTTTTCATATACGCTGTCAAGCGTAAAGGTTTCCTCATCCCCCACATAGCGGACAAGCACTGCCGCCGGAAGGTAAGGGATTTCGGCGGTCTTTTGCTGTACTTCATCGTAAAGCGCCGCTTTCTCTGCTGCCGCTGTGGCGTCGGATTCTCCGAAAAGTCTCTGGTTCTGTTCCTGTTCCAGCTTTTTTAAGGCATCCACCAATGCTTCCAAATCCGTCGTGTCTATGGAATATCCGCTGGCCATCAGCCTGCGGTTCGCCTCAATGGTCATCATCAGCCGGACTTCCTCGAGCTGACGTCTCTGCGTGACAGCCTGCGGCACATCCGCCACATTGCCTGCATCTATCTTTTCCTGTGCCTTCTGCAGATTGCGCAGATTTAATTCTTTCTCCTCCGCGACAGCTAAATCCACGGCCTCATCGCTGATCTGCCCGTAGCCTTCCACATAATCGGCCGCGCGTTCCAGTTCGCTCCTGCCGTCAGCCAGATTGGCGTCTCCCGCCTTCTTTCCGTCAGAGATTGCTGCCGCCACAGCGGACAAAATTTTTCTCTGATCCCACGGCTGTTCCGCCTGCCCTATTTCGTGAAGCGCCTGCATCGTCTCCGCAGTCAGCGGCACGCCAACCCCGATCAGCCACTGTGCACTCTCTATGTTCTCTTCGCTGACAGCAAGTCCGGCCTCCTCCAACACACGTTCAATCTGCGGGCGGAGCTGTTCCCAGTTATAATCCTCCGCTTTCTTTGCATAATAGCCCGTATTGTCTGTCGCATAATAGCCGTGGCCCTGTCTATGGCTGTCCGAAGCAGCGCTGTGATCCGCCATGTAGAGATTATCGATGGTAGGTTCCATCCGATTCTCCACCATATATTTCACAGCGCCCTCTCCGGGCTCCTTCGTCTGCATGGCTCTCTCAAAGGCTTCCTTTGCCGCCTGCACATTCTCCCGTGTGAGCGGAATATCATGCGCCGCAAACTGTGCCGCAAGCTCCGCCGCAAAGGCCTCGCTCCCTGTAATCTGAGCAAGGGTATCCTTATCCAGATCATCGGTATAGCCTGCCACTTCCGTACCGCCTTTTATAAGTTCCGCCTTAATCTTGTCGACAATGGTGACAACCTCTTCAATCTCCATATCGCCGGGATGATAGCCTTCCTTCTGCAGTCTGGCAAAATCTTCCTCAGACATAGTATTAGACATCACTGTCATAAAGTCTGTCTGCGTGGCCACATCGATAGCCGCCGCATCCTGCATAACCTCTTCTGTGGTCTTTCCGTGACCCCCGTAAGCGTTGTTATCCGTAACTTTGCCAGAAATGTCTAATGCATAATCACCCGCACGCTCTGTCCTTGTCGTTTGGGTGCCCCGATATGCAGTTGTCGCCCTGTCTACATTTTGATTTACCGTGCTGTGGTCAAACGTAATTTTCATAAACAAACCGTCCCCATACAAAATGTAGTGTTTTTTTAATTCCTAAATACAAAAAAGGGCGAATGCTTTCACATTCACCCTTTATTTCGGCATAGTTTGCCTGTTTCTTAACCTTTTTCAATATTTTGATCTGAGTTTTGCCCGGATGATCCGTCCACATCTACCCATTCTGCATCCTGATCTGCTCCTCTTTGATGGTATCGTAACGCACCAGCTTATCCCCATCCAAATCCTCTCTGTACATGTCGACGCCGGTAATCTGATGATTATCATAAGAGGTATAGTAATAAATACCCTTATCCGCATTGCAGCAGGAGGTGTAGATAGTATACTCACACTTGCCGTCCTCCAGCTCACAGCAGCCGCGCTGCTGGTCTACGGAATTGAGTATATGGAAAAACTGGCTGACGCTTTCCAGTTCATTCTCGCCGGAAACAGAATTCATTTTTGTAAATGCCGCCCTGACAAACCGGGACTGCGACGACAAATCCCCAGGAAGGCCGATCGCCCCCATACCGCGGCTGTAAGCTTCCAGTTTCAATCCCGGTGCAAAAGTATTTTTCGGCGGTTTTACAGACAACGCCATATAATTTCGCAGTGCTGCCATCTGCATATCAAAAGGCGGATTATTGGTCAGAATACCGACCGGATTATCATATATATTCAATCCGGCCTCCACCGATTCAATCACGACACACTCTTCCCTGTCCGCAAGAATCCAATGGAGCTGTGCAAGTGGAAATTTATCGCTAAAAGGGATATTTGTTATATTTATCCGGGACAAAAGTCCCCTCGCTTCCTTCACCGTGGCGCATTGTCCGAGTATCCAGGGGATAAACTCAAACTGTGCGATGTTATCCTTCCCTTCTTCTCTTCTCCGAAAAACAGCGTTCCCCACGAAATTCAGTCCGGCCATTCCCAGCCCTTTCTCGTTTACCGCATCGTGGTACAACGGATAGTCCTCCGCCACACTGGCCATACCGATCATGGCATAATGGGTATTCCATGTCCCTTTTTCCAGAAAACGGTAAGGATAATTTCTGGGCATGACCGTAACCTCATCCCCATAAGAAAATTCGTAATCCAGAGTGCGACCGAAATAAAAGTCCTTTGTCTTATAAGTTGCCGCCGTACACATAACATCTCTCCTTCCCTCTATTGTACGATCTTCTAATACCTCGAGATTTATTCCGTTGTTTTCTGCCCCGTAATGGATGATGCAGAGAAACCACACACCCATATCAGCATGAATGTGTGGCTCTTTTTATTATATGTCAAATATTCAAAAAATTGCAACCATGCCCTTTATTACTGGCGCTCCATTCCCGATGTCAGAGACAGATTCAGAAGACAAATATTGCTGCCGTATAGGGCTCAAGATCGAAGGAAATGCTGTAATCCTTGAAATTACACGGTTCTTTTACCGCCATAATCTCCGCCGGAATCTCGCCTCCGTTCCCGCCAAACCGCTTCTCGTCGCTGTTTAAAAGAAGTTTATATTTTTTCTTCTTCGGCACGCCCACCTTATAATTCTCCCATTTCATGGGCGTCATGTTCAGCACGAACATAATGTTGTTTTTACCGGTCTCATCCTTGCGGTAGAAGCTGTAGACGCTGTGATCGGCATCGTCCGCGTTCAGCCATTCAAACCCGGCCCAGTCATTGTCAATCGAGTACAGCGCCGGATATTTGCGGTAAAGTCCCAGCAGTTCTTTCACATACTCCTGCATGCCCTTATTCTGCTCTTCACCGAGCAGATACCAGTCAAGCTCCCTTGCCTCGCTCCACTCTCTCTCCTGTCCAAATTCCTGCCCCATGAAAAGCAGTTTCTTACCGGAATGCCCGATCATATAACCATAGCCCACACGCAGATTCGCGTACTTATCCACAGGATAACCCGGCATCTTGTTGACCATGGAACACTTCAAATGCACTACCTCATCATGAGAGAGAGGCAGGATATAATTTTCACTGTTATTATAGCTCATGGCAAAGGTCATGGCATAGTGGTTGTTCTTGCGGAAGTAAGGATCCAGTTTCATGTATTCACAGAAATCATGCATCCATCCCATGTTCCACTTGAAGCTGAAACCAAGTCCGTCATCTTCCACCTTGCCTGTAACTTTCGGCCACGCCGTTGACTCCTCTGCAATCGTGAGGAAACCGGGATATCCGCCATGTACCACGGAGTTTAAATGCTTGAAGAACTCAATCGCATCCAGATTTTCTCTGCCGCCATACTTATTGGGCACCCACTGGCCTTCCTTTTTACTGTAGTCCAGATAGAGCATGGACGCTACCGCATCGATTCTGATACCGTCGATATGATACTCCCTGATCCAGTAAAGAACATTTGCAATCAGGAAATTCCTGACCTCATTCTTGGCATAATTGAAAATCTTGGTACCCCAGTCAGGATGCTCGCCAATCCTTGGATCGGGATGCTCAAATATGCACTGCCCGTCAAAGCGGCCGAGGCCGTGTGCGTCGGTCGCAAAATGAGCCGGCACCCAATCCAGAATAACACCGATTTTATTTTTATGTAACATATTGATCAAATACATAAAGTCGGAGGGATCTCCGTGTCTGGAAGTAGGCGCATAGTAACCCGTCACCTGATATCCCCACGAGCCGTCGAAAGGATATTCCGCGATTCCCATAAGCTCTATATGCGTATAATGCATCTCTTTCAGGTAATCCACAATTCTGTCCGCAAATTCGCGATAATTGTAAAAACCTTCCTCTGTGCCGTCAGGATGTTTCATCCAGGAACCGATATGGCATTCATAAATCGCCATAGGCTCTTTGTTGTAATCTTTCTTCTCTCTCTCAGCGATCCAGGCGCTGTCTGTCCATTTAAACTTGCTGATGTCAAAGGTTTTGGACGCATTGCCCGGGCGCATTTCCGCATAATTTGCAAAAGGGTCAGCCTTGTAAAGCTTCTCCCCCGCAGGTGTACGGATCAAATACTTGTAAAGCTCATTCTCGCCCACACCCGGAATAAACAGTTTATAAATTCCGCCGGGGCCAAGCTTCTCCATCCTGTCTTTTTCTTCGTCCCAGTCGTTAAACGTACCTATCACATGGACACTGGCTGCATTGGGCGCCCACACTGCAAAAAACATACCCTTTACACCGTTTTCCACTGAAGGGTGCGCTCCCAGCTTTTTGTAGATGTCATAGTGTGTGCCCTGCGCGAATACATACTGATCCGCCTCGGAGATAAATACCTCCTCCGTCGTGTTCTTTTCTGCCTTCTTCACTGCTGTCACTTTTGCCTGCTTTTTTTGCTTTTCCGATGTTTTAGCTTTAGCCGTTTTCTTTACCGCCATAAACCAACCCCCTGTTTTACTTAGCTTTTGTTTTCATAAGCATTTAATAATGCATGAAATCCTTCTCCCGCAATATAATCATATCCTCTTCATCATACCTCTTTGCGAGCAAAATATCCATAAAATGTTTTGGCGTTTTTTTATTGGCATACCCAATCGCCTCATCCACCAGCTCCCTCACCTCAGAAAGCGTCACCTCATGGTCGTTTGTCTGTCTGTCCGCAATTCTCGTATGAAGCGCCAAAATTCCAAATTCATCAATCGAATACTCCTGTTCCTCCGCATACTGCTTTGCATAGGCCACCAGAGATTCATTATCCAAAGGCTCAATATCTATGCGCAGATTAAAATTGTTGACAAGCGCTTTGTTTTTCTTAAGCAGCCCGTCAATTTCCGGTTTGGTGCCCACCATCAGAACCAGAATGCCCATTTTCTCTTTTTCCAGCACCTTAACTATGGAAGCTGCCGTAGCCTGTTTCAGCCTAGCCGCCTCAGCGATAATCAGCGCCCCATTGTCAAGCTTTGCAAAGGTCGCCTCCACATTCTTCTTGTTAAGAACCGGCCCTTCCACTTTTGCCACTTTTCCGGAAAAATTGTTGTCATTGTACTGCATTTCGCGAATCAAAGCCTTCGCCAGAGACAACGTTGCAATCTCTTCTTCGCCGGTGATAATAATATTACCCGTACAGGACGCCAGGCTCATGTTGTCCAGCGTATGGATCAGCTGTCTCCTCGGCTTTCGCTGATGGACAAACTTTCCGAAAAGTTCCTGCTCCTCCACGCTTAACTCTCTGTCCCTTGCAGTCTCCTCCTCGGGCTCCGCTTCCTCAGCCTGTTCCTGCTCTTTCGGCGCAGGCCTCTTCACCGGTTTTTTGGTTCCTGCAGATTTTCTGGGCTCTTTTGCCTCTTCGACCTCTTCTGCTTCTTCGATCTCTTCTGCTTCTTCGATCTCTTCTGCTTCTTCGATCTCTTCTGCTTCTTCGATCTCTTCTGCTTCCTCGACCTCTTCTGCTTCCCCGATCTCTTCTACTTCTTCGATTTCTTCCGGTTCCTCGATATCTTCCGGTTCTTCTACCGGCTTCGGCTCTTCCTTCCTCTCCCGTTTCTCGTGAACGGTCGTTTCCTTCTTCGCGGAAATTCTGTCTTTCAAATCATCGTCCGGGAAAACCACCTTTTTCACCTGCGGATTTTTCCCGGACTCCTTCATGATCGCCGCCATGAACGCCCTCTCGAGCTCCTCCAAAAGACCGTTTTTCGTCGCTTCATCAAAGTTCGCAAACAGACTGCCCGTCTGGGCAAGGATATGCTGACGGACATCCTCCATCCGTTTTTCCCTGTTATCCTGCTTCATCTGTTCCCACTCAGCCATTATGTCATCAATGCTGAGCTGTCCTGTAATCTGCTTTTCTACTTTTTCCGCGTCAGGCAATACAATACTGAGCTGTCCGTCGTACTCCTGTGCAAGAAATTTATCATATTCCGAAGGCTGTTGTATCGCCATCGCCTGCTCACGAAGGGTTCTTTCCTGTAACCTCTCGGCCTCCTTCGTCATTTCTTCTATAATTTTCTGCGCGTCGAAGACCAGCGTATCATCCCACACAATCTCCTCGCTTACTTTCTGCAGCTCTTCCTCATTTAATATGATTTTATTCTTCACATTGGGAAGTTCGGCCGTCTCTTCCAAAAGCGGAGCAATCAACGCGTCGGTTATGGAAGATTCCTCTATCCCGGCAGGATCTTCCTCTTCCTGGAACAACTCCGGTTCCTCGTCCACAAAAACACTTGCGGTCTCTTCGATCTCCCCAATCTCATCGATGCCCTCATCCGATCCGTCCATATCCTCCGCAAGAACTTCCTTCATGCTCTCCGCCAGAGCCATCTGCAGATTGATCGTGTTGTACTGTCCCACGTCAACTGTCTTGACTTCCGGCAGCTCCGTGGTGGGCACAGAAAGTATGTCCTGCTCATATTCCGGCTCGTCCTCCTGCCTGTAAGCAGTCTCGTCTTCCTCCAGATCATCCTCGGGAATCTCGTCTTCTTCGTCTTCCTCGTCTTCCTCTTCCTCAGATTCCGGCTCATCATCGTCCACATCTTCACCGGCGCTTCTGCCCTCTATGTAAGCATCATACTTATCCTGCTGCTCCGGAGAAAGCGGCTGGTGCAATGCCTTTAACTCCAGGGCCTTTATGACATATCTGCCCTCTCCAAACCAGAGGAACATCTCGTCGCACTCTTCCACGCACTTTGTTGTCAGTCCAATTCGATGATAGAGATAAGCCAGTTCATACACCCATTTTTCCCTGGGCTCCCGTTTCTTAAACTCCTCCAGAATCGCTATCCGTTCCTCTATACTAACATCCAGCGCCTCATAGAGCCGATACTGCAAAACATAGCGCCCCGTATCTCTCGGCGCGATCTGTACGAACTCTTTATAGTATTCGCTGGCCTGATCGTACTCTCCCATCTTAATGCAAAGCTCACACAGGGAATATATAATCAGTCTGCCCGTTGGATGTTTCTCATAGGCCATCAGAAGAATGTCCTTACTCTCCTGAAACCGTCTGTTGATCTTATACAAATCGCTTATGGTACATAGCATCATAACGCTTCTGACTCTGCGCCAATCAATTTTATCCGCAATCTTTACCGCTTCTGCAAACTCTCCCTCTGCTATCAGCGCCTTAATCTCATCCGCACTGGCCTTGTACTCAAATTTATCCAAGGTACCCACCTCATCAACGTACTTTACTTTTTTATCCGTCTACACAATGACCCTATTATCTGTTTCAGTTTACCATAGTCCCCTGTCAATGTAAATAAATTCCGTCGAAAAAAGTACCCCTTGCTCCCAATATATGGAACTTTATTGTTTCAGAATCCCTTTATCTTGTATATTCTTGAATATTCCCGTTTATGTCCCCGCATCCAAAAGCTGATTGGACAGTTCAGAAAACTGTTTCAAAGTGAGCGTTTCACCGCGCACTGTTTTAGAAAGTCCCATTTTTTTCAGCGCCGTTTCTACCTGTCCTCTGGTGACGCCAAGCCCTGCCGCATTGGTCAGACCGTTAACCAGTGTCTTTCGCCGCTGGTTGAAAGACGCCCTGATCACCGCAAAGAGGAAAGCCTCATCTGCAGCATCAACCGGCGGCTTCCCGTATCTGGTCAGGCGTACCACGGCGCTGTCCACATTCGGGCGCGGCAAAAAGCAGGAAGCAGGCACTCTGGCAACAATCTCCGGTTTCGCATAATACTGCACTGCAAGCGAAAGCGCTCCATAATCCTTTGTGCCGGGCCCTGTCTGCATACGCTCCGCCACCTCGCTCTGCACCATAACCGTGATACTCGCAAGCGGTATATGGCTCTCAAAAAGCGCCATAATAATAGGCGTTGTAATATAGTACGGGAGGTTCGCTGCCACCTTTATGGGTCTGCCGCCGTTCTCCTGTGCCAATGCCGCCAAATCCACTTTCAGAATATCTTCGCACATAACTGTGACATTGTCATAAGGAGACAATGTATCCTCCAGTATCGGAATAAGATCCCTGTCAATCTCGACGGCAATAACCTGCCCCGCCGCTTCCGCAAGGTACTGCGTCATCGTACCGATACCGGGGCCGATTTCCAGAACGCAGTCTTCCCCCGTTATTTGCGCCGCCTCTACAATCTTACGGAGAATATTTGCGTCAATCAGAAAGTTCTGCCCATATTTCTTCTGCATCCGGAACTGATATTTCTTAAGTATCTCCGACGTATTTGTATAGTTTCCCAGATCAGCCATGAAACATTTTCTCCCTTTTACTTTTACAGGCCAAACAGTCTCCTCGCATTACGCTCGGTACTCTCCACCACTTCCTCATAAGAAATTCCCTTAAGCTCCGCGACCGCTGAGGCCACGTAAGGGAGATTCAGCGAAGAATTCCGCCCGCCTCTGTTTGGCTCCGGCGAAAGATACGGGCTGTCCGTCTCTAACAGAATCCTGTCCATAGGAATATACTGCACTGCTTCTTTCAGTTTCTTTGCATTCTTAAAGGTAATCACGCCACCGATACCGAAATAGTAATCCATATCCAGATACTCTCTCGCCATCTCCTTCGTATAGGAAAAGCAGTGTACCACGCCGCCGATCTCTCCCGCCCGATGCGCCTGCATTATTTCCAGCGTATCCTTCGCCGCCTCTCTGGAATGAATAACGACAGGCAGTCCGACCTCCCTCGCAAGCGCAAGCTGCCTTTCAAACCACTCCTTCTGCACGGATACTGCTGGTTCCGGATAGTGATAGTCCAGCCCGATCTCGCCAACCGCCACCACTTTCTCGTGTCCGCACAGACTGCGCAGGCGCGCAATCCCTTCCTCCGTAAGTTCTCCGACTTCACTCGGATGCACGCCCACCGCCCCGTATATAAAAGGATACTGTTCCGAAAGTTTCAAAGTCGCCTCACTTCCGGCCAGGCTTGCCCCTATATTGATCACCGTACCGATCCCGTGTTCCGCAAGGGAAGCAAGCAATTCCTCTCTGTCCGCATCAAAATCTTCATCATCATAATGTGCATGGCTTTCAAAAATCATAAATCCCGCCCCTTTCCTGCCAATAAATCTGTGAATAATGTACCATTTTGACGCATGAAATGCAAACTCTAAAGAATTTTTAAATATTCTTAAATTTCTTTTAAAAAATACTTGCATTACAGAAAACATTGTACTATAATAACTTTTGCGTTGGTTGAGTGACAAGCATTCAATCATTGGCACCAAAGATATGCGCACCGCTAGCTCAGTTGGTAGAGCACCTGACTCTTAATCAGGGTGTCCAGGGTTCGAGCCCCTGGCGGTGCATATGAAGGACTGTTTTTGGAGACGTAAGCGCTCTGGGGACGGTCCTTTTTTTGTCCGCGAAACTGTGTCTTTGCGAATAGTGCTGGCTGCGTCGTGCACGGTCAAAAACGTATGCCAAAAAACTGTGCCAGTGCACCCGCGCATACGCCGGTCACATACAGAAGCGCAAAAATCCGCAGATTTTCCCTTCTGTCCTCATTCACCCTGAGCAGCACCAGAAACCCTACACCAGAACCGGACAAAAGCCCTGCCATAAGTGCGCCCGCGCCTAATACGCCGCTCAAATAAAGCTGTGTGAGGACCACAGAGGAAGCGCAGTTCGGAATCATGCCCACAAGCGCAGCCAGAAACAGGCTCAAAGCCGGTTTCCCCTGAACCAGCGCCGCAAGTGTCTCCTCACCGATCAGTGCAATGGCAAAATTCAAAATCAGGGAAACTGCAATAATATATAAGAAAATTTCCCATGTATGGCGAAAGGCTGATCTCCAGATCCCTCTCTCGCAGTGACAGTGATGTCTCTCGCACAAATGCTCAATCTGCATCTCCACATTTCCCCGAAAGAAAAAATCCACAAGAAATCCTGCTGCAAGGGCAAAAACCACTTTCACCAAAAGAATCTTCCCGATCATGGAAAGCGCTGCATTTTCAGATATCATAATTGGAAGCATCTCGTCGGAAGTAGACAGAAACACAGCTATGAGTGTTCCCAGTGTAATGATCCTGCCGGCATAGAGGTTTGCCGCAGCGGCAGAAAAACCGCACTGCGGAAAAATGCCGAGAAGACCGCCAATCGCCGGGCCCGCTTTACCGGATTTCCTGACAACTTCCTGCATACGCCCGCCCGTCCAGTGTTCCAGAGATTCCATCGCAAGATAGGTCAGAAAGAGAAACGGCAAAAGCCTCAGCGCATCTATACAGGTGTCGCATAACACATCCAAGATAATATCCATATTTCCTCCAAACTGTTCCGCCCATATCAGGGACAAGGCAATAATTACCGAATATATGATACCATTCTCCGAAAAAAAAGCAAGTATGAGTAATTTTGCACAAAATGCACTCTTTTTTCCCTTTTCACCAGCCTTTTACGAAATAAACATTGATTCTTTAGGAAAAATGTACTATTATAGAACTGTGTAGCAAATGAGGGAGGTTCGGAATGGAAGGCTTAAAAAATATCATGGAAGATGCTGTGGAGTATCAGCTTAACAAACTGCTGCCCACGATGCCTGAAGTTTGTTCTTGCGATAACTGCAGATTGGACATGATGTCTTATGCGCTGAACAGACTTTCACCCCAATATGTACGTACGGATACCGGCGCACTTTATCAGAAATTAAATAATTATCAGCCACAGGCTGAGGTAGAAATTCTTACTACGGTGATGGCCGCAATCAGCAAGATCGGTTCCCATCCCCAACATGAGTAAATTAGTTTTTACTATCACGCAAAAACCGAGTGCAGACGCACCCGGTTTTTTTATCTTCTGCCATCATCAATTTTCGATAATCTCTATCCTTACCTCTTTTCCCTCTTCTATCTCATAACGTTCAGCGCTGGCTTTTGCATTGGTACGAATATGCTCCTCGTATTCTTCCTTCGTGGTCATGGAATAATCGGTCACCCCGCCGTCCCACCTGCACCCGATCAGATAAGCCGGGCCATCCTCCCTGACAAACAGAACGTCAACCAGCCTGCTTACCTTCTGATCCGCGGTATTGAACAGGTAATAGCTCTTCACCTCTGTAAAATCTTCCCGAATCTCCATCTTCTCCCGCAAAAAACTTTCCGCCTGCTCCTTGATGTCTACAATTTTTTCAGGAGCTTCCGAGGCCGCCGGCCTTGCAGCCTCGCTTCCTTCAAGATCGTAGCTGTATGTCATAGAACGCAGAGTGCCGTCCGCCGCGTCGATAAAGAAATAATAGTATCGATAATTTCCCATATCGCTCCAGTTCACGCAGTAAGTACCAACAATATGCTCCGGCGCAGAATCCGGATCGCTATAATAATGATTTAATTCCATGCCGCTCCCGTCAAGCCCGAAAATCTGTTGTAAATACCCTGTGGCAGTCTCCACGGCCTGTTCTTCGGTGATGCCGCCGGATGCGACTACCTCTTTGATCTGTTCTTTCTCCGCCGCTTTTTTCTCTGCAATCTCTTCCGCGCGCTGCTCCTGCAACGCGTAATCGCGCTTTTTTTCAAAATCAATCTGTTCCAGAATCTCTTCATCCGTTAATTCCCGGTTCGCCGGCAGATAAAAAACCGAAGTCGTCGTCAGAAAACAGAATTCGTATTTTCCAGCCTCCTCCTCGCTGTCCACCTGCGTCAGCTCTCCTGTAGGAAAAAGCCCATTTAAATACTGCGCATACAGTTTTCCCCTGCGCTCCTTTTCCCCTTTCGTGTACTCCCTGCTGGAACTGTCCGCCTCGGCGGACTGACTCTGAATCTGTTCCGCGATTTTGGTAATCTCCTCCTCCGGCAGTTTTTCCATGCGCTCCTGCACCAGAGAATGAACCAAAGCACGCACCGGTATGCTCATAACCCCCACCGACAAAATACAGACCATAAAGCCGGCCGCAATCCGCAAACCTTTCGTATATCCCCGAAGCCTTTTCTTTGCCTGTATTTCCAGTATCATCTGTTCCTGTCTTTCTCTGTCAAAATCTATCTCATTTACCGCGTTTCTCAAATCTGTGAGTTTCATACATTTTTTCCTCCCTTTCCATTCCATTCTTCTGTGTCCCGGTAATCTCCCTCCAGCCGCAGCCGCAGCAGTTTTCTGCCGCGCTGTAATCTCTTCTTCACAGCATTGACGGAAATACCCAGTATGTCTGACACTTCCTTCGTTTTATAGCCTTCTATATAATACAGATAAACCGCTGTTTTTACAGGCACGGGAAGCGCAACCAGTTGTGTCAGGACTTCGCTGTATTCCGGGTTCTCATAACTTGCAGTAATTTCTGAAAGCTCTATCTGGGGATGGCGCAGGCGGAACCGCTGCATGTCAATACATCGGTTCCGGGCCACCCTGATCAGCCAGGCCTTCTCATGCTCCTGATCCCGGAACTTCTTTGTATGTTCCAAATATTTGCAAATGGTATCCTGTACCGCGTCCTGCGCGTCCGTCTCATTGCCCAGCATAACCACGCAGATACGGTAAAGCATGGGGCTGTATTTTATCACTGCTTCCTCTATCGTCATAACATTTTCACCTTTCCCAATCTGCAGACTGTTTTTGAGCTCTCTACTTATAACACGTTGCAGTTTCCTAAAAGGTGCCGCACGCATTTTATAAATATAGAAAGAGCAGGGAACTGTCATTCCCTGCCCTGCTTTTATAATGCCACAGCAATTCTTTGGCCACGGACTGCTGAGTCCGCGGCAATTATACGGTAGCCTTCTGCTTGTCTACCGCCTCAACGATATAGGCCTCAACGTTCTCCTTCGGTATGGAGAGCGCCAGAGAGATTTCACTGTAGAGAAGTTCCTCCGCCTTGTGTAAATACAGCTCGTCCGAGGAGAGCACTTTCTTCCCCTCGTCGATGCGGCTTCTCTTGCGCTGGTAAAGCGTCTTGATAATCTGCACCAGACTTCTGGAATCGTAAGTACGAATCGCCTCTTTGTAGGTCTGCTCCCTGCGTTTTTCCTCCTGAATCCAAACCGTATCAATTTCCGTGATGTGAGCAATCAGCTTCTCAGCCTCTTCCTTATTCATAATTCTTCGCATGACAATTTTGTCATTGTCAACAGGCGTGTAAATTGTGCTGGCTTTCTCAAAAACAGGCTCCAGCACATAATACTTTTTCTCCTGATCAAATCGGTCGATCGGATTTCCCGTAATGTCAATGACGCGGCAAACACCATGTCCGCCGCACATAATCAATTCGCCCTTCTCAAACATAATGCCCCTCCAAATTTTCTGAGCCTGCCCACAGTACCCCTTACTTAACATCTTAACACTTAAAAAATTTTCTCGTAAGTACATTTTAAAATAGAAAACTATTTTCGGCACATTGTACGGCAAAAGCCCTCTACTCTGTTGTGAAAATCTGCCAGTCATTGTTCCCGGAAATCATGTCTGAAAAGCGATTCCTTAAATTACCCCTGTTACTTACCTAGCGCGCCTTAAAGTTATCACAGATAAATCTCACCTCTTCCATCGGGAAAATACGGATCATGATGCCCCTCAAAAGCTTCTCCGCCTCGAAGCGGGACAGGATAATGACCATCTCATTCCCCGGAAAAGGAAGAATATCTATAGAATCTATATCCTCCTTTGTGTTGACTAAGGTTGCTTTCGGCGGATTGATATCTATCGTCTTGCCGATCATTTCCGTGAGGGAGATTGCGGAGGCTCCCATCATCTGATTCATTACTTCCGATACGCAGGACAGATGCATTTCATTGATCTCTCCGGGAGCTGCCGTTCCCGGCCCTCCCATCATCAAATCCATAATCACTTTGATGTCATTTTCCTTAAACATCAGAAGATTGTTTCCATGAAAATCATCCTTGTAATCAATCTGGACCGTCACGCTTCCCATACCGAATGCTGCCAGGATATTCTTAATATCCGCACTGTTGACTACTTTCAACGAAGGCGGGCTGACGGTAACTTTTTTTCCTGTCACTGTATTTAAAGAAATGGCGGAATGTGACATACAAATATGCGCTGCTTCCGCCATTTTATCTTGATCCGATGGTGATAATTGTCCCATATATTAGCTACATCCTTCTTAAAAATAATTGCACTTCTCCAATAATAATGCTTATATATTACTATACCCTATTGCAAGCCCTTCGTGCAACCACTTCTTTAAAAATGTAGCTGAAAATTGCGGCTTTTTTACTCCGCCTCCCTGAGTCTCTCCACCACCGACCGTTTCATCATGTAATGATAGGAAGCCAGCGGAATGACCGCTCCGATCGCCAAAAATACCGGCGCTACCAAAAGGATCGGCGTAACTGTCAGATGATAACTGAAAAACCAGAACATCCCCTCTAAAACGCTGCTGGCCACAGGCCCCATGACGATCGTCAGAACCAGTGTAATTACCACAGAGCTTCCCGCAAACACCATACCCTCCGTAATCAACATCTGATTCAACTGTTTTCCTGTCATGCCCACCGACTGTAACACCGCAAACTCCCGCTTTCTCGTCATAATGCCTGTGAGAATCGCATTCAGGAAATTCAGGATACCGACCAGACCGACAATCAGCGCCGCGCCGCTGCCCACCATCATGAACATGTCGCGAAAACCATAAAAATCTTCCTCGTAAGTCTTTCTGCTTTCATAGTCATACATGGAATCGTCCCCGCCCGCAAAGTTCTGCATCCACTGTTCCACCGTATCCACCTGATCGTCCTCGCAGTCGAAAGCGTAGTAGAGCACATCCGATGTACCGGAATCCCTGATAAAAGTGTCCGCGCCCATCACAAACTCATCCGCTCCATAATAACGGTAAGTAAGCGCACCCGGCACCTCCACCAGCGCCGCCACCTCATAGACCTTATCCTCATACACCTTAGCGCGATCCCTATAGGGTTGATCACCAATATCCTCTTCCTCCTCGTAAATTTCACCAGTCTCCGGATTATAATACTCGTACTCTTTTACATAACGGATGGTAATCTGATCCCCCAGTTTCGCCCAGTGGGAATCCTCGTAAATATTGCCGTAATCGTCCGCATTGTAAACCGCCGCCACATAATTGCCGCCCTCTTTGAGTTTACCAAGATCACCTTCCAGAACATTGAGCTTATCCAGCACAAAGTCCTCCATCCCGTAAAGCTGCACACGGTCAGTACGGAGATCGCCCACCTTTTCCTGCATCTCCACATATCGGTCTACCATCTCCGGGCTGTTCCATGTACCCTGTAGCTTCCGTATCCACTCTTCGGTGACAAACTCCTGCGCATCAAAGGTCTTCTTATAAGTTCTGCCACCCTTCACGCCATCCATTGCCTCGATCTGGGAAATCGCTTCTTCCGGAAAAGGTGTCGGGTCGAAATTGCCTGCCTGAAAATAGGACGCGTCCGCGGTCATAAAATCCGCTACCACGCGGTATAAATATTTATCCATATCGAAGCCGTTTGCCAGAATAAAGGTAATATTCAAAATCACTACCGCAAAGGACATGGAAATCACCGTAATCACAGTCTTGCTTTTGTTTCTTCCCAGATTTGCCATCGCCATGCGGAAGATGGATGCGCCTTTTTGCGGCATTCTCCCGCGTGAAACATAGAACTTCTTCGCGAAGCAGCCTCTGCTGCGAGTGTCAGAAGTTCTTTTCACGCTGTTTTCCGTGTAGCGCACCGCCTCCACCGGAGAGATCTTCGCCGCCATCCGTCGGGGCTTCCTACAGGAGAGCCAGACTGTCACCAGCGAAAAGGCTGCTGCGCCCAGAAAGATGACGGGACTGACCGAATAAGTCAATACTATGCCGTTAAGCCGGGACACCACAATGCCGGTCATGACCACACCAATCCCGTAGCCCAGAACCAGACCAATAGGAATCCCCACTGCCGACAGCAGAAACGCCTGCAGGGAAATGATCCGCTTAATCTGGCGTCCTGTCGTGCCAATGGTCTTTAACAGCCCGTAAAAACGCACGTCATTGGACACGGATATCTGAAAAATATTGTAGATAATCAGATAACCCGTAAAGATAATCAAAAGCATCACTGCGGTCAGCGCCAATATCGTACCCAAGTCTATGCTGTCCTCAAACTGCGCCGAGACATAGCCCCAGTTGACGCCAATGCGAATATAGTTATCCCCCTGATCCATGCCCTCCGACTGGTAACCGTGCCGCTCCAGAATAGTGTTCAGATTTTCTTCGATATGGGAAGCGTTTTTAAACATCACGCCCAGATTCCAGAACCCGGTCATACCGTCCTCGCCCCGGGTGTTCAGCTTCTCAAAGATTTCCTGTGTCCGGCTCCTTGGAATCAGCACATGATTTGCCACGATCACCTCATCGTAATCCCAGTAACCGCACAGGGTAAAAGTCTCTGTGGTCTCCTTTCCGTCCACCATAAAAGTCATGGTAAACTCATTGCCGATCACAGGCTCCACACCCAGCAGGGACAGTACCCGCAAGTCCGTGGCGGCCTCATTGGTTCCTTCCTCGGGAAGCCGCCCTTCCTTCGGCTCTAAGAACATCCATTTTGCCTCATTTTCGTCACAATAGCTGACTTCCACATGACTTTTATGGAAAGGCTCTTTCTCCGGCATACCGCAGAAGATCCGCTTTCCGTATTCTTTGATCAGCGGATCGTCCTTTAACTCCTCGAACTGTTCCTCCGTCAGATACTTAAAATCGCCATGACTGTAGCCGCCCAGCTGCCGGAAGTTGGACTGCTCGAATCCGTACTTGATGGACATAATCACCGTAAAAATAACCGTAAACAGTATGGTGGTCAGGGCGATTGCCGCTATGGTAATGATATTTCTGGTTTTCGCCGCCTTAAAACTGGCTACGCTGAGACGGCGGATACATTTTTTATTGGAAACGTTCATATCTTAAACCGCCTCCTTTGTCAAAATTTTCCCATCCTCAATGCGGATCACCCGGTCCGCCATCTGCGCAATCGCCTCGTTGTGCGTGATCATGACAATAGTCTGGGAAAACTTCTGTCCCGTCACCTTCAGCAGGCTCAGCACATCCTGACTGGTTTTGGAATCCAGATTCCCCGTAGGCTCGTCAGCCAGAATAATGGCCGGCTTGGACGCCAGCGCGCGGGCGATCGCCACCCTCTGCTGCTGCCCGCCGGACAGATTATTGGGCAGATTGTTAAGCTTTGACGCAAGCCCCAGCGTGTTGATGATCTCTTTGATGTATCCCTGATCCGGGCTGCCCCCGTCAAGCTGCACCGGGAGAAGAATGTTTTCATATACATTTAATACCGGCACCAGATTGTAATTCTGGAACACAAACCCGATCTTCCTGCGACGGAAGATCGTCAGCTCCTCGTCCTTTAAAGAAAAAATTTCCTTACCGTCCACTGTAACGCTGCCTGATGTGGGACGGTCAAGCCCGCCCAGCATATGAAGAAGCGTGCTTTTTCCGCTGCCCGATGTGCCCACAATGGCCACAAACTCACCTTTCTTTACCTGAAAATCCACCCCGTCCAGCGCTCGGACTTCATTTTCACCCGAACCGTACACCTTTTTTAAGTCGTGTGTTGATAATATGGTCATGCTTCGTTTTCCTCCTTGTCAAAAATGATCATTGTAAAAGCCGGCCTGATATGCTCCGTACCCTGTACTTATACACTTAGCTTTGCTTTTACAAAAAAATCTGCATCGGGGAGGCCGTCAAATAATCATCGGCCTCCACAATACAGATTATCTCATAGCAATCTTTCCATAGTCTTTCCATTCAAAAAATGATTGTGACAGTTTTGTAAGAATTGCCTTAAGAAACAGGCAGATACATGGAAAAGACCGCACCCTTTCCCTCCTCAGAGGCAAGTCTTATATAACCTGACTGCTGCCTCAGAATCTCTCTGGCCAGATATAAACCGATTCCAACGCCCTGTTTATCAGATACTGCCGTCGAACGGTAGAAACGTCCAAAGACCTGTGCATGTTCCTCCTCCGCAATACCGATTCCTGTATCCGCCACTTCAATACCGACGAAAAACTCATAGAGCCTGACGCTCACGGTGACGCCTCCCTCTTTCGTGTATTTTACAGCGTTGTCAATGAGATTTCCAAGCGCCTCCAGCGTCCACTTCGGATCAAAGCAGGCCGTAACGCCCTGCATCTGATCCGAACATACACGTAAATATAATCCTTTTTCCTGCGCGCCCAGCGTATACTGCTTCTCTGCCTCCTTTAACAGGACAGATATTTCGTTCTTTTCCGGATGCAGTACCAGAATCCCTGTCTCCAGTCTGGACAGCTTTACCAGCGACTGAATCAGAAAATCCAGCTTCTTCACCTGTCCCTCAAGCATCTCTATGGTCCCGCCGTCTCCCGCGCCCTCCTCCTTCAACAGCTCTGCATAGAGCAGAATATTTGCAAGGGGCGTCTTCGTCTGATGGGAGATATCCGCAATTAAGGTCTTTGTTTTTTCCTGTTCCGCAGCCGCCTTCCTCTTCTGTATCTCCGAAGCTGCAATGTATTCCGCCAGCTTGCTCTCCACAGATGCGAAAAGAGATTCATCAAAACATTCTGCGTGAAAAGTCCCATCCATAGCGGACTGTATCAGGCTGCGCTGGCGCCTGAGACTGCGCCGCCTGAGAATAAAATCTGCGAGGCTGGTCACAATCGCAAGGAACAGGCAAAATATACCCACTAATAAAATAATCGTACCCCTGTCCTTTACCATTACAGTCCCTCAGCCTCTTTATAAAGAGCCTCATCGGTTTCCGTACAAAGTACAATCCCCAACGTCGGATTATCATCCGCGCCTCTTTTTAATTCGTCATACATACGGATATACATATCCATTTGTCCCACATCCTGATGCGTAATTTTATCCATCTTTAAATCAACCAGAACAAAACACTCAAAATGTAATTATAAAATACAAGATCAATAAAATAATCTTCCTTTTCCGTTCTAATATGTTGTTGACGCGCAACAAACGCATATCCCTTTCCAAGTTCCATTAAAAATTTCTGTATATTGGAAATAATGCTTTTCTCCAACTCCGTCTCCGTCAAATCTATGTTTGAAGGCAACCCCAAAAATTCTGCAATCACAGGATTTTTAATAAATTCCAGCTTATCACTTTGAAATGTGGAAGTTTTTTCACACATTTCCTGCTCTACTGCCTCCCTGTTTTGAGATTGTAAAATGCGATGATAATACTGTGTATTGACATTGCGTTGCAGTGTACGGACACTCCATGTCTGTTCATAAGTTTCTTTTTCATACCAGCTGCGCGCGGCAGAATCCTTGACTTGTAATAATATTCGATAATGTGACCAGCTTAACCGGATATGTGATTGTCGACACGCTGTGTCGATAATTTCAGGAAATGTCTTATAAAAACGTAAATAGTGATAAAGGTTACTGCGGTCATAACCTTTTCCATATTTATGCGTCAGCTCTTTTGACAGCATTTTAATAATGTTCGTGCCATATTCTGCCCGGTCTGACCCATCCATTTCTTCCTCAGCAATTCGGTATCCAATCAACCAATTTCTTTGTACCAAAATATCATCCACCACATGATAGGCCTGTCTTTGTGAGGTTTCTATGATGCTTTCCACATCTGTCAAAATATTTTCTGATTTCTGATAAATTCCCATAATATCAGTATTTTCGTTTTTAATCAGTTCATTCATACGATCTCCTCTTGATGGCAGGCTGCCTACTCCCACCGATATCCGATCCCATACACCGTCTTGATTTTATTCTGCGCGCCCAGCTTGTCCCGAAGCCGTTTCACCGTGACGGACAGAGTATTCTCATCCACAAATTCCGCATCCACAGACCAGATGCATTCCAGCAGTTTATCTCTGCTCAAAGTAATACCCCGGTTTTCAATCAAATAGCGAAGCAGCTTCTGCTCGCTCTTGCTCAGCTCCATCTGCTCCTCTCCACGATAAAAAAGCATTTTGGAAAAATGAAACCGGTAGTTTCCGTCTATAATCCATCCTTCATCTTTTGCAGGCTGCGGCATTTCCATCGAACCGATCGCTGCATTGCCTGTCCTGTGACCGCACTCTCCCGCCACTGTCAAACTGTCCGCCATTTTGCCGTGCTCCTGCGCCTCCACCCGCCGAAGCTGTATCGCCACCCGTGCCCGCAGCACAGCCAGACTGAACGGCTTCGTAATATAGTCGTCCGCACCCAGCTCCAAACCGGTCACAATATCTGTCTCCATGTCGTTCGCCGTCAACATTATGACAAATATGTCATATTTTCTCTTGATCTCCTGTAAATAGTCAAAACCGTTTCCATCCGGCAGATTCACATCTAACAGCACTAGATCGAAATCTGCCCGGCCGGTTGACCCTGCCACACCGTCCTGATCCTTCTCCTTTTCTGTCCCGGACTGGCAATTACCGGTTTCGAGCAGTTTCGTCGCCTCCCTCAGCGTATGACAGCTGACAGTCTCCGTCTCCTCATTTCCAAGAGCACGACACAGACCCCCTGCCAGCGCAAGGTCATCCTCCACGATCAGTATATGAAATTTTGCACCGCCGTTTGCTTCCGTCATTTCAATTTCTTCCTATTTCATTTCATTCGCCGTCACATAAAAATGATGGTAAATCCCGTTCTGCGCAAGCAGGCTCTCGTGGGTTCCCTCCTCCACGATTCCTTCCTCCGTCAACACAAGAATGCGGTCCGAGTTACGGATGCTCGACAGCCTGTGGGCAATGGTGATCGTCGTCCTTCCCTTCGCCAGCGCCTCCAGAGATTTCGCCACCTGAAACTCGCTCTCATTATCCAGCGCGGAGGTCGCCTCATCCATAATCAGGATGGGCGGATTTTTCAAAAATACTCTGGCAATGCTGATACGCTGTTTCTGCCCGCCGGAGAGTTTGACGCCGCGCTCTCCCACATAAGTATCATATCCGTCTTTGAGAGCCGTGATAAATTCGTGGGCCCCTGCCTGCTTCGCTGCTTCCACGATCTCATCCCGAGTCGCATTCTCCCTGCCGTAGGCAATATTTTCATAAACCGTGCCGGAGAAAAGATAGACGTCCTGCTGCACCATACCGATATTCTGGCGCAGACTTTTGATCGTATAATGATGAATATTTTCTCCGTCCAACAGGATTTCCCCCTGATCGATATCGTAAAAACGGGGAATCAAATTACAGAGCGTTGTCTTGCCGCCGCCGGAAGGGCCCACAATCGCAATCTTTTCTCCCGCGCGTATGTCCAGATTCAAGTTTCGGAAAACCACGTTGTGATCATCCGGGTACTCAAAGCTGACATTATGGAACGAAATATTCCCCTGCGGATGTTCACATTCCACCGCACCCGGTTCGTCAAAGATTTCGATATCACTGTCCATAATCTGCACAAACCGCTCAATTCCCGTCATGCCCCTCTGAAACTGCTCCGCGAACTCAATAATCCTGCGGATCGTGGCGATCAGCGTCGTCACATACATCACATAAGCCACCAGATCGCCGGGCGCAATCTTACCTTTTACCATAAAAATGCCTCCCGCTGCAAGGAGCACCAGATACATCAACCCGTCGAAGGCCCTTGTAGTAGTCTGGAAAGCCGCCATAAAGCGGTAGGTTTCCTTTTTAATGCTGAAAAAATTCTGATTGTCCCGTTCAAACTTTTCTTTCTCTTTCTCCTCGTTGGTAAAGGCTTTGACCACTTTCTGCCCGAGAAGGCTGTCCTCAATGCGGGCATTCAGCTCACCGATCTGCACCCTCTGTTTGCGGAAAGCTTCTCTCATACGCAGGTTAATGATGATACAGGTCACCGCCATAACCGGCACTACCGCAAAGATAATCAGCGTAAGCCCCAGACTGATTCTTCCCAGGATAATAAAAGAGATTACGGCCTTAATTCCCGCAATAAAAAATTCCTCCGGACAATGATGGGAAAACTCCGTCACATCGAAAAGATCATTGGTGATACGCCCCATAATCTGTCCGACTTTGGTATTGTTATAATAAGTGTCCGACAATCTCTGTAAGTGGGCGTAGGCATCCCGCCGCATATCCGTCTCAATCCGCGTCCCCATAACATGCCCCGTATAGGCCATGTAAAAATTCGCGATGGTATCCACAATGCGCAAAATAAAATACAACGCTCCCAGCCGCAGAACAACCGCCACCGTAAGGGACGCCAGATCATTCATCCCCGTATTTGTGATATAACGGATGATTATCGGCAGCACCAGCTCGCAGACGGTAGTCAACGCCGCACAGCATAGATCGATGACGACAATGATCCAGTATTTTTTATAATAGGGAAGGAACCTTTTTAAAAGTTCTCCCGATTTGTAGGTTTTTGTATTTTCCTGTGTACCCATAGTGCACTTCCCTTCTCCTGCCATTTACCTGATATCCGTTTCCCGAAAGATACTGTCCACGCATTTTTCCACAAACATCTTTATCGTTTCCTTCGTGCAGATCTGATACCCGCTTACATCATACGCTGTTTTCCCGGTAAACTGTTCGTTTAGAATCGACAGTTTCTGCCGTGCAAGGTCTTCCTCCAGAATACATCCTTCTACCCTATAAACATGGCCCTGCTCCAAAAGCCGCCATATCTCTTTGGCATCCTTATCAGTCTGATACAACCACTGGTCAATTCCATAAGCCTCTACACTATATTGCCCATGCAGCTCGTCAATTTCCGTACCCTGCGGCATCTTTTCCCGAAAAGGTGTCCAAATACGCCTGTCATTCTCCCAATCCGTCAAAAGATGCGTACAGTATCCTGCTATAAAATCTCTGTTCCCAGCATTTCTGTTCTCTTTCCAAAACTGACAAATCGCGTTTTTCCAGCCTTCGCTGTCAAGCGTCACTCCCCAGCGTGGACCGAATTTCCACAGGTGGCTCCGTTCCTTCAAAGATACATCATACTTTTTGTGAAAATGCACCGCGTCCGGCGCAACGGAACCGAGCAGAAAATCCCCCGGCTTCTCTATGTACTCACCATCATACCGCGTAAGCAGTTCATATGCAATTTTTAAATGCACCATCGGATACGACATATCCATTTTCTCCGTCTTCTTTATTCTCCTATCCCGTAATTATATACTGATATCAAAATGGTTGTCAAAAATCACTGTACTCCAAAATATCCTCTTGTCTTTTTGTCCCATACTAAATATAATCAGAACAGAAACGGGAATTGTGGCGATTAGGAGGCATTATGGCAAACATTCTGATTGTCGAAGATGAGAAAGCTATGCAGGACATTATTGCGGACTATATGCGGAATGGCGGGCACGCTTGCTTTACCGCCGACGATGGTATAGACGCCCTTGTCACTCTAAAAAATCATCCCATGGATTTGATAATCCTGGATGTGATGATGCCTCATCTGGACGGCTTCTCTGTCTGCAAGATGGCCCGGGAAATGAGCAATATGCCCATTATTATGCTGACCGCCAAAAGTGCGGAGGACGATAAACTGAAAGGCTATGAATACGGCGTGGACGATTATATGACAAAGCCATTCAGTCCCAAGGTGCTGTTAGCAAAGGTGAACGCCCTCCTGCGCCGCTCCTCCGCAGCGTCCTCTGGTGCGATCAGCGCCGGAAAAATCATGCTCCATCCTAATGCCCGCAAGGTCTATCTTGATGGTCAGGAGATCACTTTAACCCACAAAGAGTATGAATTGCTCGCGTTTCTCATGGCAAACCCTGGACAGATTTTTAACCGGGAGCAGCTTCTGAACCGAGTTTGGGGCTATGACTTTGAGGGAACGACCCGCACTGTGGACACCCACGTCAAGACCCTGCGGCAAAAGCTGGGAGATGAGGGCAGACATATCGTCACGCTGATCCGCTCCGGCTATAAACTCGAGGTAACAATATGAAAGAGATTTTTTCCCTCCGCACAGTGCGGAAAAAGATTGTTATGCTCTCCAAGCTGGCGGGTATCATGCTGATTTTTTCCTACATTCTATCCACCCGTCTGCCTGTCAGCGAAAATGTTTCCTTCCTAATTTGGCTGGGTTTTCTTCTGATGCTGGTTCTGGGGATAGACTATTTTATGGACCGCTTTATCACAAAGCCGATTGCAGAACTAAACACTTCGGCAAAGCGCATGGCCGGGCTGGATTTCTCGACCCCCTGTTGCATTACTTCCACAAATGAATTTGGCGATTTATCTGCCAGTCTGAACACCATGGCTGAAAATCTGCAGCAGGCCCTTTCCCGCCTGGAGGACGCAAACGCGCAGCTTGAAAAAGATGTAGAAAAAGAGCGGCTTCTGTTGGCAGAGCGCAAGGAACTGGTGGACAGCCTGTCCCATGAGATGAAGACCCCGTTGGGCATTATCCGGGCCTACGCCGAAGGCTTGCAAGATGAACCGGACGAAACCAAAAAGCAGAAATATGCCCAGGTCATTGTTTCTGAGGTGGAACGAATGAATGATCTGATCGTGACGCTTCTGGATTTGTCCGCATTGGAATCAGGCGCCACTCACCTTGCGATTACCCGGTTTGATTTTGTAGAGCTGGTGGAAACAGTAGCTGGAAGACTCCTTGCAGATGTACCTGATGCAGACTTTGATTTACAATACGAACTTCCAGAGCAGAAAGTCTATGTGCAGACGGACATAAAGCGCATGGAGCAGGTTTTGGGCAATTTAATTGTCAACGCCAGAAAAAATGTATTTCCCGGCGGCAGTTTGCGGCTGGAACTGACCAGGGACGGCGACGCTTTACATTTCTCAGTCTTCAATCAGGGCCGGCCCATTCCGGCAGATGATCTCCCCAAAATCTGGACGAAATTTTATCGGGACAGCGGCGCGGAGTATAGTGGCTCTGGGCTGGGACTGTCCATCGTGGCGCAAATCCTATCTATGCAGAAGCTGCCCTATGGCGCAGAAAATCTGGCGGACGGAGTGCGGTTCTATTTTTCCATCCCCATCTCAGAATAATTTCACTGAGGCCTCACATCAATTTCACACCGCCCATCTAAACTCTCCTCATCAAAATAAATGCTTCCTTGATCTCGGCTTTGTGTATGTATATAATAAAAGAAAAACTGTCAAAATTGAGGAATTGGAGGCAAAAAAATGGTAGATTATTCACAGTTTGAGGCAAGTACAAAATCAGGCATCCATGCAGATGTGAACCGTATACGGCAGAAGGATGAAATCATACGCGCCGTGGTCAAAAAAAGGAAAAACTCTGCGATCATCTGCGTATGCTTTGTGTGCATGGCCGGGATTTCCCTGTTGAAAAGCTGGATTCCCGCAGTTATCTTTCTCCTTCTTGCGCTGTTTTTCCTGTGGAGAGCCGTCGGGAAGTTTTCTGACGAATACCTGCGGGAAATGTACGAGGAGGGACTTCTGGTTCCCGGAATGATCGTGAAAACAGAGCCGCTTACCATTATGGCGATCGCAAATCTGGTTGCACAGGAGGGCGCGGCAACGGTAAACGGATGCTACTGTCTGGAAGTCAAGGCGCTTGACGGGGCAAAGAAGGAATTGTACGAAAAAATCCCCTGTTCCTGCTTCTTCTGCTATGAGGGCGGTGAATACCATTCTTCCTTCCAGCCCCATCCGCTCTACTGGGGTACTACAGATCAACTGGCAATTGAAGAAGCCTTAAGGCAGGTGGAGGAAGATAACAAAGAAAACTCCAAAGACGAATGGGAGGTTCTTAAAGAGGTGGCACAGGCATTCCCGGATCTGGGAAACGGCAACATGATTCTGCTGGACGAAAATTATGTCCCGTTTGGAAAAAAGAACTATATGGACAGTAATTATCAGTCACTCAGCTAAGGAACTGTTCCATAATCTGTAAATTGCCTGACAGCATAAAATCAGTCTGCCAGGTCCGGAATGAATTTGCGCAAGCGGGAACAGGATTTTTCCACAGCCATGATATACAGTAATTTTACACAGGGAAACCAAATGAAAGAAAGGCTGAGACTATATGTCCATACACCTTATTCAGCAGGCAATATGCTATATGGAAGAACACATCTACGAGGACATCAATTACACGGATGTTGCCAAAAGCATACATATGTCAAATTATAACTTTCACCGGACATTCAGTTTTATTGCCGGAATGACAGCCAATGAATATATCCGAAGCCGCCGCCTTACTCTGGCGGCACAGGAGCTCCAGACGACTGATCTGTCAGTCATTGACGCCGCATACAAGTATGGCTATGAATCACCGGAAAGTTTTTCCAAAGCCTTTTCGCGCTTCCATGGTTCCACACCGAAACAGGCAAAGAAACCGGGCGCGAAGTTTCATTTGTTCAATCCCCTTGTGATAAAAATTACAATGGAGGGTGGCAGTATTATGGATTACAGAATGGAACACAGAGAACCACAGCAGTTTCTTGCAATGGTGAGGGCTTTTCCCAATGAGATCATCAATGATGACAACAATCACAGCATTCCCGATTTCTGGACAGAGTGTGACGAAAAGGACCTGTTTGAGCCTATGAAGCAGCTCCGGCCGGAGGGCAAGAGGGATATATACGGTTTATGTAGCCCCGTACTGGAAAACGAAACACATTTCAATTATGGCATCGGCATTATAGTTGACGAAGATACCGACTCTGACGGTTTAAATGCACTCTTAAAAAATGGCTATACCATATGGAAGGCCGAAGCGGCGGATTATGCTGTATTCAAATGTTTTGGCGCCGATGGCGACTGTCTGGGCGAAGTCTGGGGCAAGTTCCACAAGGAATTTTCACCGCAGACAGGTTATGTACAGACAGATGATACAGACTATGAGCTATATTACGAAAAAGGGGAAAAGGGTCTCTTTTGTGAGTTGTGGGTTCCTGTTAAAAAAAGTGAATCATGAGCAGATACAAGAGCAGTCACGAGTTATCATAGAGGGAGTAAAATCCCTCTATTCTTTTTAACATACCAGAAGGTTGCGGAAAAGAACCTTGCAATTGGTGGTAATTGATATCGTTGTTTTATAAAATTACATACTCCTGTCACCCTCATAATACGCCAAAAACACCTGTTTCGTGTAAACGTTATCCGCCACAGCCCCAAACTCCCGAATCGAGTGCATGGCTAGCACAGGCGCGCCTATATCCACGGTCGGAATCGTGGTCAGCCCGGAGAGCGCGGGACCGATGGTGGAACCGCCCGGAATATCGTTTCTGTTTACAAACTTCTGGAAAGGCACTCCTGCTCTCTTGCAGGCTTCCATAAAATACGCCGCGCTGTGCGCGGTCGTAGCATACCGCTGTGACGCAGAATATTTGATCACAGCCCCTTTCCCCAAAACAGGGCGGGTCTCCGTATCATGTTTGTCACTGTAATTGGGATGTACTGCGTGCGCCAAATCCGCCGAAATGGAGGTCGAATTGGCAATCGCCTGAAAATATCCCTCATCTGTCAATCCCAGATTTTTACAAATCCTGTTTAATATATGCAGAAAAAGACCGGAATTTGCCCCCTGTGCGGTGGTGCTCCCCACCTCCTCATTGTCAAAGGCCGCAAACACCTGACAACCCTTTCCTGTCTTTGCTTCTGTCAACGCAGAAAGTCCTGCATAAACCATGGACAGATCGTCGATCCGGGACGCCGAAATAAACTCCTGATTTTTGCCCGTAAAAATTCCTTTCTGATATTCATATAAAAACAACTCATAATCCACAATATCAGTCTTCCCTGTTCCGATTTCCTCCTGAAGCAGTTCAAACAGATAATCTTCCTTCTCCACGCCCTCTTCTTTCATACAAAAAAGCGGCATCATATCTGTCTGCTTATTGTAAGCGCCTTTTTCGTTCACATCCCTGTGAAAATGGATGCAGAGATTCGGAATCATGAAGACAGGTTTATCAATCCGAATCAGCTTTTCTCGAAGCGCGCCGTCCTCTTTCACAACCAGCCGCCCCGCCAGGGCAAGGGGCCTGTCGAACCATGTGTTCAAAATAGCGCCGCCATAAATCTCCACATTCAGCCTGACGTAACCGTCCGGCGTGATACTGCCCGCACCCGGCTTGATTTTCAGACAGGGAGAATCCGTATGTGCCCCTATGATACGGAATCCCTCTTTTGCAAGCCCGCCCCTTCCCACCGTAAAGGCGATGAGAGCCGAACTGTTTTTAATGACAAAATATCTGCCGTCCTCCTGCAAAGACCAGCTATCTGTCTCTTTTAGCTCCTGGAATCCGTGCTCTTTAAGCATTACAGCCGCGTTTTCCACCGCGTGAAATGCCGTGGGGCTGTCATTCAGATATTGCAATAAATCCTCTGCGAATTTTTGTTCTCTCTTTTCCATCCATTTACCCTCTCTACACTGTCGCCGCACTGCCGATCAGCACTTTCTTTCCACAAAACGCAAATCCGTACTTTCGTATGTGCTCCGCGGGAATTCCTCTGGCAATAAGTGCCGCCTGATAATCCTTCTCTTCGATCTGCCGCAGTGCCTCGCGCACTGTATCCGTCAACTCCTTCTCCTCCGCATCCTGTACCTTAAATTCCAAAATAATGGCATTTTCCTGCGGCTTTTTCGGTTCCAGCATCACATCATATCTCCCGAATCCGCTCTCTCTATTGGAAGTCATCACGTATCTGTCCGACAGCTCCACCATCATGCCCAGCACAAACCCATGATAAAACCGCTCCGGCTCTTCTTGCGAAGGGTTCTTTCCCGTGTCAAAATAGCTAAATGTCTGCATTGCAATTTTATTCATATACACATTCATTACTTTAAGGTCGCCCGCCAACAATGCCTTTAAAAAATCGTTGTGAGCTCCACGGCACACGCCAAACCAGTTTCTAATCATCTGTTTAAACATGATCTGTACTTCCAGATTCGTCAGCTGCAAATGATACACAGTCTCCTGATATTTCTCATTAAATTCATAATGTACAGCCTTCAGATATCCACTGGCAAGCAGCAGACTCCATACCGCATCGTCACCCTGATCTAACTGACTGAAAACAATCTGCTCATCCAAAACAGTATGAAATGTTTCACCACGCAGTAATTTCTCCATTATTATCTTGATTTTCGGTTCACCTTCTCGGATCAGTTTCCCCACAAGACTGTTACTGCTGGTGTTCGCCCAATAGGTTCCCACTTTTCTTTTGTTCAGATAGTTCAAAATAGACCATGGATTATATATATCCTTACAATTTCCAAAAACAAAACCATCGTACCACGTCTTTACCTGTTGCTTTTCTTCCGACAATCCATACTCATCCAAAGCCGCAAATACTTCTTTTTCTGTAAAACCAAAGCAGTCCGCATATTTTTCTGATGTGGTCATCACTACTTCCAAATTATTGAGATCCGAAAAAATGGATTCCTTGCTGACCCTTGTAATTCCTGTCATCACAGCCCGCTCCAGATAAGGATTGGTCTTAAAGGTAGAGTTTAACAGACTCCTGATAAAGGCTGCCATTTCTTCCCAATACCCGCTCACATAAGCTTCCTGCATCGGCGTATCATATTCATCCATAAGAATGATCACCTTTTGCCCATAAAAATGACACAAATATTGCGACAGTGCTTTCAATGACAGAGACGCCGAACCAGCAGTCACTCTCGCTGACATTTCCCGAAAATCTCTTTTCTCATTCGCATTTAGAGCATCTCCCTCCAGCAAATAATAGTATCGGTTAATCAACATTTTAATGATTTTGCACATTTTTTCCTGTGCTCCTTCAAATGTTGTCTCTTTTATATCAGCAAAACTCAGAAAAATAACCGGATATGTGCCCTGTAGTTTCCGATACTTCTCTTCCTCCCATATACACAGTCCCTGAAAAAGATCCTCCCTGCCCTTATAATCGACAGAAAAGAATTTCTCCAGCATACTCAGATTTAAGGTCTTTCCGAATCTTCTGGGACGTGCAATCAGTGTTACCTCATCATCAGACTCCCACCATTCCCTGATAAAGTCGGTCTTATCAATATAAAAATTGTTTTTTATCCTGACCTTCTCAAAATCCTGATGGCCAATTCCCACTGTTCGCGGCATGGAAAATGCTCCTCTCTCTGTCGTCCAAATCACAGTTATTTCCATATCAAGTATAGTATATCCGTTCCAATCGCTAAAATCAACAAATCCGCACCCTGTTCCCAAGGTGCGGACAATAATTACTCTTATTTAATTGTCTGATTACAGAGCATAGCTGTTCAAATACTTCTCCTGCTCCGGCGTCAGCACGTCAATCTCTTTGCCAAGGAATGACAGTTTTCTTCTGGCTACATCTTTATCCACTTCCTCCGGCACATCGATCAGCTTCTCGTCAAGCTCCTTGCCGTGCTCCACCAGATATTTTGCCGAGAGCGCCTGAATCGCAAAGCTCATATCCATAATCTCTGCGGGATGCCCGTCGCCGGCAGCCAGATTCACAAGACGTCCCTCTGCAAGTACGAAAATCCACTGGCCTGTAGGCAGCTTGTAGCCCATAATGTTCTTTCTCTGCTCTCTAGTCTCCACAGCGTTAGCTTTCAGCCACGCCATGTCGATCTCACAGTCAAAATGGCCTGCATTACAGAGGATTGCACCCTCTTTCATCTCCGCGAAATCTTCCTTGTCGATTACGCCGTCACAGCCTGTCACGGTAACGAAGAAGTCGCCCACCTTAGCAGCCTCCTTCATCGGCATTACGTCAAATCCGTCCATAACCGCTTCGATGGCCTTGATCGGATCGATCTCTGTAACGATAACCCGCGCGCCAAGACCCTTCGCTCTCATAGCAGTACCCTTGCCGCACCAGCCGTAACCTGCAACAACTACAATCTTACCTGCTACGATTAAATTAGTCGTTCTGTTGATGCCGTCCCAGACAGACTGGCCTGTACCGTATCTGTTATCAAAGAAATGCTTACATGCCGCATTGTTAACGCGCACCATAGGGAATTTCAATTCTCCCGCCTTATTCATTGCCTCCAGACGGATAATTCCTGTGGTAGTCTCCTCACAGCCGCCGATAATATTCGGAATCAGGTGCTGCATCTGCGTGTGCACCATTGTCACCAGATCGCCGCCGTCATCGATGATGATATTAGGCCCTGCCTCCAGCACATGGCGGATATGCGTCTCATACTCCTCCGGTGTTGCATCGTACCAGGCGTGCACTTCAAGCCCTGCCTTAACAAGCGCAGCCGCCACATCATCCTGCGTGGACAGGGGATTTGATCCTGTCACATACATCTCTGCGCCGCCGGCCGCCAGCACCAGACACAGATAAGCGGTCTTTGCCTCCAAATGCACGGACAATGCCACTTTCTTACCCGCGAATGGTTTCGATTCCGTAAACTCTTTCTCCAAGGTTCGGAGCAGATCACAATTCCTCTTAACCCACTCAATCTTTCTCTCACCGGATTCGGCAAGATTAATGTCTCTGATTTCGCTACTCATTGATAGTGTCCTCCTTCAAAATTAATCAGCCGAATTTTTATTATAGTGATGGTCGTCTGTCCTATCATCACTTATTATTTTTACAAGACCGGGGGTTTTATACACTGGTCTCGAAAAACATCTCCTTATACCAGCAGACGGTCTCCGTATACGCCTGATAAATCATATCTGTGTCTACGCCGAGCACGATAAGCTGTCTGCTGATTTCCTGCCAGTCCGCCGCCTCATAGCTCACAACAAAGGAATAAATATTCGCCAGCTCTCCTGTCCTGTGCACCAATGCGTCCTCGATTTCCTTGGAAACAGTAACTTTCTTGAGAGCCTCCTCCATGGACATATTCAGAATGATGTCCAGAATGGAAAACAGTCCCATCAAAAATACTTCCGCCGACTTCGTCCCGAGACCAAAAACCGGTGCCAGACACTCCATAAACTTCGCGCGAAGCATGGACGTTCTGGAAACCTCGTTAGGCCTGTCTGCGCAAAGTTCTTTTGTGATCACGGTATTAATCCATTTCTTTAACTCTCTCTGGCCCAGAATTGCAGCCGCATGACGAATGGATGTAACCTGGGAATTGATCGCAATGTGATTCACCATCTTTAAGAGCTCCACCACCAGCGCAGTATCGCGACCAATGACGTCCGCCGCCTCTGTCAGCTCAAAATCTGCATCGTTGACAATGTTCATCAATTCCAGATAGTTCATCTTTAACGGAGAAACCTCCGTCTCGCCTTTGGTAATCGGGATACGATAGAACTTGCCCTCAAACCGGTAAAAACTGTCGTCGTCTTTCAGGCTGTCAAAGATTTCCTGGCTATCAATATTCCCCACACATATTTTGATCTGCGGGTACTGTCTCCTGAAATAAATCTTTACCTTGGAAAGATCCACCTCTTTCTGATCCAGAATAACATAATCCATCAATTGCAGCAATTCCTTATTTTCCTCGTAAGAATCTACGGAAAGCTTAGATATTGCCAGTCTGTAGCCTTTGTTTTTCAGCTCAGCAAAACGGTTTCTGTACGCGTCGTTGTTCTCCACCGCATCATCAAATACAAGTACTACCCTTCCGCGGAACTCATCGCACTGCGATTCAAGGTCAGAAAATATCGCAATATGAGTCACCGGGATCAGCACATCCGTCCCGGGCGAAAGTGTATCCAGGCCAATGTTATGCAAAATATCCAGCCCTTCAATCTGTGCCAGCCCGTTCGGGCTGCTCGATCCGAAAATCGGCGGATTCAAAAGACTGTTCTCTTTCTGTGAGGCCAGCGCATAGGCCGAAACCTTCATTTCCTTGTCAAAAAATGGTATCAGTGTTGCCAGCATTTCCGTTCCCTCCCCAAAATACAAATACATGCACTGCTCATTGCTTACCTGTAAAGTATAACAAAAAATTTATTATATTTCCATATTTATTCAGTAAGTTTTCTTGTCCAGCCCCATCCTGACTATAATATCCTGAATCTTTCCATAAACCAGCTTTTCATCCATGGTCAGTATTTTCCGTCCCTCCATCGTAATCTGCCCATTGATTATGACGGTATCGACCTCCGATCCGTTAGCGGAATAAGACAGTCCTGCTAACAGATTATTTCTGGGTGTAAGCGATGGTGTATTTAAATCGAGAATCGCCAGATCCGCCTTCTTTCCCACTTCAATAGAGCCGATCTCCTTCTCCAGGCCCAGCGCCTTCGCACCGTTGATGGTCGCAATCCGGAAACCTTCTTTCGCACTGACGCACTGAGGCGTTCTGCCCGTGCCCTTGTGAATCAATGTAAGCAGGCTCAGCTCATGGAACATGTTAAGGCAGTTATTGCTGGCCGCCCCATCTGTACCGAGGCATACGTTTACGCCCTTTTCCAGCATTTTTGCAATGGGTGCAAACCCGTTCCCCAGTTTCATGTTGCTGGCAGGATTGGTCACAACACTGACATTTTTCCGCTTCAAAATATCAATATCCTCATCCGTTACCTGCACGCAGTGCGCCGCAATGGCAGGCACATCAAATATGCCGCATTTCTCCGCAAGCGCAATCGGTGTGCAGCCGTATTTCTCCTGAATCTGGCCGATTTCACTTTCACTCTCCGACAGGTGAATGTGGATTCCCATATTCTCCTTTTTGGCCTCCGCCGCCACGATCTTCAAAAAAGCATCATCGCAGGTGTAAGGCGCGTGGGGGCCAAGCTTAAAGGTGAGCCTGTCGCAGTCTGCCGCTGCGTCCCGCTCCTCATAGGCCTGCCGCAGACGTGACTGTCCTGCCTCATCGTTACCGCTTCCCACAAGGCCACGGCAGATCACGGCACGCATACCGGACTCCTTCACCGCACGGGTAGTCTGATGGATATTCATCTGCATATCGTTAAAACAGGTCGTTCCACTTTTCATCATCTCGATGATCGCCAGATTCGCTCCCCAGTAAGTATCCTCATCCGTCATCTGCTGTTCGATCGGATCGATCGTACCGAAAAGCCAGTCCATAAAGGAAAGGTCATCCGCCACATTTCTCATAAATGACATATAGGAATGGGTATGACAGTTGATTAGTCCCGGAATCACCAGTTTGTCCCTGCCGTCTATCACCTTGTCCGCAGTAAATCCCGCCGGCTGACCGCCAATCCCCGTTATCCTGTCGCCCTCCACATAAATGGACGTCTCCTTAATTACGTCTTCCGCTCCCGCAGGCAGTACCGCCAAAGCATTTTCAATCACAATTCCCATGTTCCATCGCTCCTTCCATCATTACCGGGTTTATGTCAGGCAATGAGCAAACACAAATCCCGCGATTGAAAATTCCGATTTTCAATCATTTATTGACAATGTTCCTTTCCTCTCCGTCCAGAAACGCCTGAATGTTTTTCGTCACTTCATCTACCAGACGCATCCTAGCCTCCGTGCTCGCCCAGGCCATATGGGGCGTGATGATCAGCTTCGTGCTGTCCTTGATTTTGCCCAGCGGATTATCCCTGCTGATTGGCTCCTTCTCCAATACATCAAGTCCTGCCGCTGCGATCCGGCCTTCCGTCAGCGCGTCATAAAGAGCCTGTGTATCCACTACCGGCCCTCTCGCCACATTGACAAGAATGGCGGTTTCTTTCATTCTGGAAAAAGCCTCTTTATTGATAAGCCCCCTCGTCCTGTCGCTCAACGGACAATGCAGGGACAGAATATCCGACCGTGTCAGGAGTTCGTCAAATTCAACTCTCTCATACTCCGTACAGCTGCTCTTGCCGGACGCAGAATAGAAAATCACCTTACAGCCCAAAGCCTGCGCAGCCCGGGCCACTCCGCGGCCAATATTTCCCATTCCGACAATGCCCCACGTCTTTCCTTCAAGCTCACCGAACGGCCTGTCAAAATTTGAAAACCGGTCCTGATTTGCGTAGGTTTCCGACTTCACATAATCGTCATAGAACGCCAGCTTCTCCTCAAGCGCCAACGCCAGCAGAAGTGTATGCTGTACCACCGCTGCGGTACTGTAATTCACCACATTTGCAACCCTGATCCCGCGGCTCTTACAGTACGACAGATCCACATTGTCGAATCCGGTCGCAAACAGGCAGATCAGCTTCACGTTCGGCGCATCCTTGAGCGTGTTCTCATTCATGGGCGCCTTATTCGCTATAACAATATCCGCATCCTTCACCCGCTCTGCCGTATTCTCAGCCACTGTATTAGGATAATACGCCACTTCCCCAAATCTCTCAAAACAGCTCACATCAATATCCGTCCCTACGCTGTTTCTCTCCAAAACTACCAGCTTCATAAACACCTCCCAGTATCTGACAACTCTTTTTTTCCACTATAACACAGCGCCCATGGAGATTCAATTTAAATCAGGGCGAAACGGCTGTCACTTCTTTGTCTCCTCCCCTGTCTCCGTAGTCTCCCGCCGGATCAAAATAGGGGCAAGCACCCTGTGAACCGGCTCCTGCGAAAGAACCGGTCTTCTCTTTTTACGGTCTTCCATCTGCTCCACAAGGATACTGACCGCCTCGTAAGCCATTTTTTCAATCTGCTGCCCAACCGTGCTGATGGGAATAACCGCCTCCCGGGAAATGGGAGAATCATCGAATCCGACTATCCGATAATCATCAGGCAGGGAACCGTACTTTCGGATCAACAGGTTTAAAAAGATATTGGCGCGGGTATCACCGGAAACGAAAATTCCCTTTTTCATACCGGAATAGACGGTATCCAGCTCCTGAAACACTGTGTACAGACTTTCCTGCATCTCTTCGAAAATATCGCTCTGGGATACATAAATCAGGCGGTGGTTCAGCTTCTTTTCCTCGCAGATATCCAAAAACCCCCGTATACGCCCATAGGCAGGCCGCTCCGGTGTGGTGTCCGTGGTGTTTATGTGTATGAGAATTTCGCAGTTATGCCGGGCCAGCAGGCTGGCCGCCTGTACACCTCCCATATAATTATCCGTGTTGACACTGGACACATAGCGATCCTCCCGCTCGATTGTCACAACGGGAATCGGCAGTTTCGCAAGCTCCCTGGACGGCAGCGTAAAGCTCATCACAATCAGCCCCTCAATATTATAGGCGAGAAGCTCCTGGATGTACTGCCGCTCGGTCTCCTCCTGCTCGTTACCCACAAAAACAAGAAACTTATAGCCATAGCGCCCGTAAGTCTGTAAAATCCGGTTCAACATCTCGGAATAATAATGATTTTGCAGATTCGGGACAATAACGCCGATAAACTCTGTCTTTCCGTTGGCAAGAATCCGCGCCACCTTGTTTTCTTTATAATCCAGATCGACAAGGGCGTTTGATATGATTTCCTGATTGTCTAAAGTGAGCGAGTCCGGGGAGTTAAAATAGCGGGAAATGGTTGTTTTAGAAAAACCTGTATATTTGGCGATGTCATCAAATGTTACTTTTTTCTTTTTATTATTGTTTGTAGAACCCATGGTAATTTCTTCCTGTATTTCCTGTTTCCGGTAATCCTTTCCTTATTGATAAATAGTGTGGAAAAAAATGCAAAGCATTTCTCTGATCACAGGGTACCGACCCTGCAAAGATTATAACAATATTTTGTTTGAAAAACAATACGTAATCGGTTAAGTAACCGGTTTTGTAGATTTTGCATAAAATCATTTTTTTCAAATTGTATAAAATCCATAGAAATACGAAAAACAGTGATTTTCTGTTGACACAGCAGCTCTCCCAATGCTACTATAGAGGCATAAAATAACCGGTTACTTTACCGGTTTTAGGAAGGAAGAAAAGAAAGAGAAGGAGGACGACGTCATGAGAAGGAAAGTAAGGAAAAAGACAGTCGCCGCGGTGCTCGCGATGGCGCTTGCCGCAACGAGTCTGACCGGATGCCGGTTTGGATTTGCGAGCGACCCTGACGACCCGAACCAGGTGGAGGAAAAGGTACCGATTGATACCTCCATTGACACATTTGCATACGATTCCAGTCTGAAAGGAACCAGCATCACCCTGTTAAACTCCAAAGCGGAAATACAGGTGGCTCTGGAAGAAATGTCCGTCATATTCGAAGAAAAGTCAGGTGTTCATGTGGAGGTTATGCCTGTCACGGATGGAGATTCCCCTTATACAAAGGTAGTAAGCCTGTATAACTCGGGTAATCCGCCCACTTTATCCATTCTGGACACCACCGACGTGATCGCACTGGCAGAAGAGAAGGCCGAGGATTTGTCCGCAGAGGAGTGGACGAAAGAAGCGGAGGATTATCTGACAGAGGTAAACGGCAAGGTGTACAGCTTCCCCTTATGTATAGAGGGAAGAGGCCTTATTTACAATCAGACAGTGATCGAAACAGCGCTCGGTGAGCCTTTCGATCCCACCAGCATCAAAACACAGGCAGATTTCACCGCGCTTCTCGACAGGCTTGTGGCGGCGGGTATTGAAAAACCCATTTCCATGGCCAAAGAGGACTGGTCCCTGGGTGCACACCAGCTGCAGTATATCTACGAAACTTCCGACGGCACCTCAGAGGGCGCACAGGAAGTCATTGAGCAGATCAAGAGCGGTGAACTGGATCTGAAAAATTACAATCGTTTGACAGAGTTTCTGAATACCTTTGATATCCTGAAAACATACAATGTGGCAAAAGGCGACCCCCTTGGCGCAGACTACGACGAGATGGCAATTGATCTGGCGGACGGTAAGACGGCCTTCTGGTTTAACGGAAACTGGGCCTGGCCGAATCTTCAGGAGGCAGGCGCGAAAAATGATGATGCATACGGTTTCCTGCCCTACTTCCTGAATAACGACGAAAACGACTTCGCCAACCAGATGATTCAGGGCTCCCCCTCCAAACAGGTCATGCTGGACGGTGAAGTGGCAGATGAAAACCAAAAGGCAGCGGCAAAGGAATTTCTGAACTGGATTGTGTACAGCGAAATCGGACAGCAGATGCTGGTAAAAACCTGTAATGTAATCCCGCCCTTCGCAAACAATCCTTACGAGCCGGAAGATCCGTTGAGCAAGGATATCTACTTACATGTACAGAACGGCACGGCCTTCAACGCATCTGCCATTGTGCCAAACGACCACTGGGCAGTTCTGGGTGCAGCGATGCAAAAATACCTGGCAGACAGAAGCGACCGGGATGAACTGATCGAGTCCATCGAAGAATATTGGGGACAACAGTAATTGTATAATCAAAGGAAAGAGGGTAAGCGAATGGAATCGAAAAATAAAGGAAAAGATTTCTGTATTTTTGCACTGCCGGGCATGTTCTGTTTCTTTGCAGTCGTGATCGTACCGTTTCTCTACGGTGTGTATCTGACCTTCACAGACTGGAACGGCGTGGCACGGGATAAGAACTTTATCGGCTTTACAAATTTCATAAGCGTGGTACAGGATAAGCTGTTCTGGTCGTCACTGCTTTTGACTTTTAAATATGTAATTGTGGTTGTCATTCTGGTAAATGTAATTGCCTTCGCGATTGCATATCTGTTGACAAGAGGCATTAAGGGACAGAATTTCTTCCGGGCCGGCTTCTTTACTCCGAACCTGATCGGCGGTATCGTGCTGGGATATATCTGGCAGTTCGTCTTCTCCAGAGTATTTGTCAATATCGGTGAGAGCACCGGCTGGAACCTGTTTGAAATTTCATGGCTGTCAGATCCGAGTAAAGCCTTCGCAGCGCTGGTAATGGTTTCTGTATGGCAGTTATCCGGCTATATGATCCTGATTTATGTGGCAGGTTTCATGGGACTGAGTGAGGATGTCATGGAAGCGGCCAGCATTGACGGGGCTACAGGGTGGGCAAAACTGAAAAACATCATTATGCCCCTCATGATGTCCTCCATTACAATCTGCCTTTTCCTGACCCTCTCGAGAGCGTTCATGGTATACGACGTAAACCTTTCGCTGACATCCGGAGGCCCTTACGGAACAACGGAGATGGCAGCCATGCACGTGTATGAGAAGGCATTTACATCCAGACAGTTCGGCGTAGGCCAGGCAGAGGCCCTGATCCTGTTCATCGTTGTGGCATGTATCAGCGGACTTCAGGTATATCTGACCAAGAAGCAGGAGGTGGAAGCATGATGAATCAGACGCAGGTAGGCGGAACGAAAGCAAAAGCGGCAAGGGCGCTGGCAATGGCCGGATTGATCATTATCTTTATCGCATATATGTTTCCGTTCCTTATGGTAGTAATCAATTCCCTGAAACAGAAAAGGGATATCATTAAGAGCCCGTTTTCCTGGCTCTATACGATCAAAGGACTTTCCTTTGACAACTTTGTGAAGGCTTTCACACAGATGGACTTTTTAAACGCATTCAAAAATTCCCTGATCGTAACCTGCTGTGCAACCGTCCTTGTGACGCTGCTTGCAGCCATGCTGGCTTACTATATCGTTCGGAATAAAAATGTTATCTCAGGCGCAACCTTCGCGTTAATGGTAGCTTCCATGATCATTCCTTTTCAGGCGATCATGATTCCGCTGGTAAGCATCTACGGCGGCACCTTAAATGTTTTAAATCACAGAATCACCCTGATTTTCATGCACACAGGATTTTCCATGGCGATGTCCGTTTTCATGTTCCACGGCTTCATTAAGGGAAATGTACCGATCGCGCTGGAAGAAGCCGCTTATCTGGAGGGATGCACCCACACGCAGACATTCTTTAAGATTGTGCTTCCTCTGCTTAAACCGACCATCTCCACAATGGTGATATTAAACTCGCTGGCTTTCTGGAACGACTTCCTTCTCCCGTCGCTTGTTCTGACGGATAAGAAGCTTTTGACACTGCCGCTGTCCACCTACAGTTTCTATGGAACTTACTCTGCGGACTACGGTACGATTATGGCGGGACTGTTGTTGTGCGTACTGCCAATCCTCATTCTCTATGTAGTATTGCAGAAACAGATTATTGGCGGCGTTGTGGCCGGCGCAGTAAAATAGAAACAGCAAAGGCCTAACGGATAGGTAGTAAGTAAGGGGAAAAGAATCATGGCAAAACCAAATAAGGACGAAATCTTTAAAAAGCGACTGGAAAAATATCACGACGAGCTGAGATGGCTTTACATGGAACTCTACGATAACGACTCCATGTTTGCGGAACTGTGCACAAATATGTATCTGTTTTACAGCGACCGCAGGAACCCACTGAAAACAAGGGACAAAAAACGCGAGAAGGATCCCGGCTGGTTCCGGAAAAACGATATGCTTGGCATGATGCTTTACATCGACAATTTTGCCGGAAATCTGAAAGGGGTAAAACAAAAGCTCTCCTATCTGGAAGACTGCAATGTAAATTATATTCATCTGATGCCTTTTCTGGATTCTCCAAAAGAGCACTCTGACGGCGGCTATGCCGTGGCGGATTTCAGAAAAGTACGGCCGGATCTGGGCACAATGAGGGATCTGGCCGAGCTGGCAGATGTGTGCCATGAAAAGGGGTTAAACCTCTGTATGGATTTTGTGATGAACCACACTTCCGAAGAGCATGAGTGGGCAGTGCGCGCAAGAGGGGGCGACGGCGAATATATGAGCCGTTACTTTTTCTACAACAATTACGATATTCCGGCACAGTATGAAAAAACCGTGCCACAGGTGTTTCCCACCACGGCTCCCGGAAATTTCACCTATCTGCCTGAAATCGGCCATTATGTAATGACCACCTTTTATCCCTACCAGTGGGATCTGAACTACGGCAATCCCCGTGTGTTCAACGAAATGATGTACAATTTCATGTTTTTTGCCAATCAGGGTATGGATATTATCCGTATTGATGCAGTGCCCTATATCTGGAAGGAACTGGGAACGAGCTGCCGGAATCTGCGTCAGGTACACACAATCGTGCGCATGATGCGCATGATCGGTGAAATCGTCTGCCCCAGCGTACTGCTCTTAGGTGAAGTGGTCATGGAGCCGGAGAAGGTAGTGCCCTATTTCGGAACTCTGGAAAAACCGGAATGCCACATGCTCTATAATGTAACAACCATGGCAACCACCTGGAACAGTGTGGCAACCCGAGACATACGGCTGCTGAAAAGGCAGATGGACATCGTGAACAGTCTGCCCGGCGAGTATACCTTCCTCAATTATCTGCGCTGCCACGACGATATCGGATGGGGACTTGACTTTTCTTACCTGAATCAATGGGAAATGCGGGAAGTACCGCACAAACGTTTTTTGAACGACTATTTTACCGGAAAGATACCCGGCAGCGTCAGCCGGGGAGAGCTGTACAATGACGATCCCGTAACACAGGACGCGAGGTTTTGCGGAACGACAGCTTCCATGTGCGGCGTGGAAAGCGCGGAAGCGGCACAGGATACAGGCAAATGGGAGGCGGCTGTCAAATTGGACATCATGCTGCATGCCTACATGCTGGCACAGTCCGGAATCCCTATGCTTTACAGCGGCGACGAGATTGGACAGTTAAACGACTACTCCTACAGGGAAGACCCGGACAAAGCAGCGGATTCCCGCTATGTTCACCGGGGAAAGTTCCGCTGGGATCTGGCCGATAAAAGAAAAGATAAAAAAAGCCTGCAGGGACGGATCTTTGGCGCGCTGAACCATCTGGAACAGATTCGGAGGCAGGAGCAGGTTTTCGACGCCTCTGCCAGTGTTTACACCTACGACGTGCACAACAACTCCATCCTCTGCATTACCAGAGAAATGGCCGGCGATAAGTTTTTCGGCATCTTTAACTTCGCGGATCAGGAGGAAACGGCATGGATGCAGGAAGAAGGCTCCTACACCGATCTTTTAACAGGTAAATCTGTTACGCTCCGGGATCTTACAGTACCGGGACACGGTTTCTACTGGGTGAAAAAAAAGAATTAGAAACTTGCGGGAGATCAGTCAGGTCTCCCGCATATTTTGTGTCCACCATGTGATTGCTTTCACAAACCGTCCTTCGATATCATGAAAATGTCCCCCTTCGTTCCACTCGAAATATACCTCTCCCGTCCGTTCATCCATCCCTTCTGCATGAGCGCCCGCTGCTTCAAGCTGTCTGTGCAAAATTTCCGACGCACGCTCCGTACACGCCGCCACCATTCCCATCCGCGGATTTTTGCTGCGGCTCTCCTTTTTCCCGAGAGACAGATACACCTGCAGGTCTCTTCGAAGCGGCTTTTCCCGTTCCATAAAATCGCAGAATCCATCAAACCAAAGTGAGCCTGAAAGGCTGGCGATACTGCCGAATACATCCGTTTTGTAAAGGGCGTAAACTGCGGTAAGCCCGCCCAGAGAATACCCGGACAAAGCCGTGTGCTCCGGCTCCGGCTTCGTCCGATAACAGGTATCCATATAGGGTTTGATCTCCTTTACCAGACAGGACAGATAATCGTCCGCCCTTCCGGCTGGCGCTTCCTCCCCTTTTCGAAAAGCAGCCGCCGTCCATGGAGTAAAATCGTCGTTCCAGCTTGACGGTTTGACGGAAAGAAGAAGAAAATCTGTCTGCCCGCCATTTTCGACCAACTCAGTCAATATTTCCTCAATCGGGATTTCTCCATTCACATAGATTGTAGGATAATGTTTTGTCCCTTCATCATAATCCGAGGGCAAATATAGACGGCAGTCCATGCCGGATATTTGAAGCTCCTGTATTTGAAATTCCATGACAATACCGATCATATTGTATCACCTCTACCGGTTAAATTTTTCCAATTAAATACTCCTGTCGTCCTTCTTTGAGGAAAATAGGTATTGTATGGATATCTGCCTCTATTTCATACCATTTACCGCCTTCGTACCACCTGCCGCTCCCCGCATGTACGAAAGACGCTCCTACCGGAAGATATACCATACGTTTTGCCGCCTTCTCATAACAGATCGGCGCCACCAAAATATCCGAACCGAACATATACGCATCTTTAATTTCCCAGCATACCCCATCTTCAGGGAACTCGTAAAAGAGAGCCCGCATGACCGGAGCTCCCGTCTCATGGGCTTCCTTCATAATGTTCCTTGTATAATCGCGCATCATTTCACGAATATGGATAAATTTCAACATGATATCATAATTTTCTTCCCCGTAACTCCACACTTCGTTTTCTGCGCCTGTCCACTCCCGCACTTCTCCCGACTGATTGATGATTTCTTCACCAGGCAGTCGGCATCCGTGAATCCTCATCACAGGACAAAAAGTGCCAAACTGAAACCAACGAATCAGCAATTCTCTGAATCCTTCATCATGTATATTACCGCCATGAAAACCGCCAATATCCGTTGTCCACCAGGGGATACCGCACAACCCCATATGAATACCTGCACATATCTGTTTACGGAAATCTTCATAGCTCGACATGATATCCCCGGACCAGACAAGCGCACCATATCTCTGGCTTCCTACCCATGCACAGCGAATAAGGTTTACGATATCATCCTGCCCGTCTGCTTTCTGTCCTTCATAGAAAAGGCGCGCATACTCCCTTGGATAGATATTGCCTATCTGCGACACTGGGCCCGCATGAAATCGGTAATCTGCATGATCATAAGTCGTAAACTCCGGCTCCGCCTCGTCCAGCCAAAAAGTACGGATTCCAAGATCCGCATAGTTTTTGCGACACTTTTCCCACACATATTCGCGGGTACGCGGATTGGTTGCATCCATAAAAACGTTATTGCCATGGAAGATCATCTGCACATCAATACCAGAATTGCTCTTCACAAGAAGTCCCTGCTGTTTCATCTCCTCATAATTCTCACTCCGCCAGTCTACTTGCGGCCAGACCGACACCATCACCTTAATACCCATATCCTGTATTTCACGGATCATCCTTTCCGGATGCGGAAAATATTCTTCATCGAAGCGCCAGTCGCCGCATCTGGGCCAGTGGTAATAATCGATAACCAGCACATCCACAGGAATATTTCTTTTCTTATATTCACGGGCGATCTGTAATACCTGTTCCTCGTTATAATACCGAAGCTTACACTGCCAGAAACCTAATCCATACTCCGGCATCATCGGTGCTCTTCCCGTCACTGCCGTATATGCCTCCTCTATCTGTGCCGGAGTATCGCCTGCAGTGATCCAGTAATCGAGCTGTCTTGTATCTTCCGCCACCCACTCTGTCGTATTACTTCCAAAATGTACCTCACCTATTGCTGCATTGTGCCATAAAAAGCCATATCCCAAACTGGAAACATAAAATGGTATACTCGCCTGAGAGTTTCTGTGTGCAAGTTCCAGATTGCATCCCTTTAAATTAAAAGTTTCCTGCTGATACTGCCCCATACCATAGATTTTTTCCTGTGGATCAGAGACAAAACTGGCTTTCAGACGATATCCGCCACCCGGCAGCGGTTTGAAATGCCGTGCTTTCTTCTGCAATGCGCCACCGTTAGGAATCTCCTGCAAAAGCAATTCGCCCTTTTGATTGCGGAAAGTAATCTGCAACGCATTTCCCCAAGTATTTACCGTAAGAAATGCCTGTATCTTTCCATTCGTAATAGAAGCATCCTGCTCGTGAACGTTGATTTGGACATCTGCCGCCAAACAAGAAGGCTCCATAAGCGCTATGTTACCTTGCTCAATTTCACCCAGAAAGGACGCTCTGACGCGAAAACTGTTCTCGCCCCAGGGAGTTATCATCACCGTCTCTCCATTTTCCCGAAATATCAGACTCCCATCTTTCTTTTCAAAAAATTGTAACATATTTTTATTCCTCCTGTCTCAATTTCCCTTTTCTAACATATCAAATGACGCATCTCTATTCAACGTTTTGGCAATTGCAATCTCTGGCAGAAATTTCAGATTGCTCCGCAACACAGGAAAGGGTGCGGAATGAAGTCTGTTTCCTCATCGCCGCACCCTGTACCGTAAAATAGCAATTACCCTGTCAAAATTCTATTATACATGTAATACCACTCCATCTCAGGTACTTCATAGTAGGGATAAAACTCTCTTGTCAGATGCCCATATGGTTCCACATGTCCTGCCTCCGTACGAAATGCATAAGAATAACCATCCTTTTGAACCGGCTTAATCCAGGTCTCCGGATGCTGCATGTCGCCCACAAAATACGTCATTTTATTACACACAAGCACAATCGGACCATATACCAGCGCGGCAATCTGCGGTGCATAGTTATCAATCGGCTGGAAACGCAGCACAAACTCATATTGAATCTGTATCTCGTCCCCATCCTGCCATTCCCGCTCTAATGTAAGCCATGTATCTGGTTTTGCTGAAACCGTAACATGTTCCCTGTTAACGCTCACAATATTTTCCCCACACGCCCATGAAGGTACGCGGAAACGGATCGCAAATTTTCCTTTCTGCTCGCCATACAATTTGAAACGCAATGTCTTTTCCTTGGGATAGAAACTACAATTCTCTAAAGTATAATTTGCGCCCGCCGCCTCAAACTTTACTCTTGAAGCAAGATACTGACTCACATACAATCCGCCGTCGCCACAATAGTAAAGCATGTTAGCATACTCTGCCACATCCTGCGGATAGGTTCCCGTACAGCACTGCCATTCAAAAGAACAGCCGTCAGGATGCATCCTGCCGTCCTCCACAGATTTAAAACCGCCATTGATAAAGTAATCGGCATAATACATAACCTTACCGTCTTTCGTTATAGGCGGCTGGCCTCCACATCCGTTGTAGAGAAGTTTCTCCGCCCAATCACCATATTTTGCCTCTCCCGTCATAGTCAGAAGATAATTGCATAACTTAAATACCGCCCAGCTGCAACAAGACACTTCACAGCTTCCCCACTTATCATCTCTGGTACGTATGGAATCGCCAAAGTTTCTGTAAGTCGCATGCCGCTTATCTTCATCCCAGTTTGCCTTCAGGGAATCTCCCAGATACCCTTCCTCGTCCGGAAAAAGACATTCCGCAGGACCATAACCGCCAGTGGCAAATGTATGATGCGCCAGCACTTCTTCATAGGCATTCTCCATAGCAGACAAATATCTCTCATCTTTCGTCACCTGATAAGCACGGGCAGCACTGGAAAGACTGTTGATATGGCTATACGCATGACGCGGTCCCACTGTGAAATCCTGATTATTCAGCTTATCCCAGAAATAAGGATAATCCCACTCCCTGGCAAAGTTGAGATAGCATTCTTCCCCCGTCAATATCCATGCGCGATAAAGCTGCTCTGGAAGGGTATACCATTCGATCATATCCTCCTCCATCGTCTGCAGCCCATCCCGGTTCACATCCCTTCGGAAACGTTTCACTGCACTCTGCGTCAACCGCAGAATGTACTCCCGGGCCGGCTCATAATCCAGATACTCCAGCATATCCAAAAAACCGCCCATTAATTTATCATACACATAGGTACCATTGACATCTACCACTCTGTTGGACACTGCGGCACATTCACCCCAGCCATCTGCCAACGCACAGGCTTTCTTCCTGAGCCTCTCATCCCCTGTTACCAGATACAGTTTGGCAAATGCCCCCAGTTTCTGACCGAAAGTGGAGGCATTATTACCATACCATCCCACTAAGCCATTTCTATCATCCGAAATATTCGCCAGCTTTCTGAAATAATGAAGCAGGTCGTCATTTTCAATGCCAAGATAAGTCTCAATCAGTTCTGTACGTTGCTTTTTCCAATGACTGTCAAGCAGCTCCACATTTTGATAACTAAAATCTCTGAGTATTTCCATATTTTATAAAACTCCTTATCATTTTCTCCTGCAATCCCTGCCTGCTTTTATAAAATATACACATTACATGAATTTACTTTTATCCCTTTACCGCACCGATCATTACGCCTTTCTCAAAATATTTCTGCACAAACGGATATACACACAGAATCGGAAGCGTCGATACAATGATAACCGCATATTTAACCTGATCTGCAGATGACTGCCCATAACCGCCCTGTACACCTCCATTACCGCTGGAAAAAGCCTGGTTAAGAAGTAAGATCTCACGCAACACGATCTGTAAAGGTGCATTCTCCTGCCTGCTGTTATAAACAAGTGCATTGAAATAGTCATTCCAGTGGAAGACCGCATAATACAGGATCAATACTGAATTAACTGCCTTGGAAAGAGGAATGACCACTTTCGTGAAATAGGAAAAATGCGAGCAGCCGTCCAAAACCGCTGCCTCATACAGATCCTCCGGAATCGAAGTCTCGATAAAAGTTCTGGCAATAATCAGATTATATGTATTGACCGCCACAAAAATAATCAATATTGTCTTGGTGGATATCAAATGCAGTGCGCTGATCGTCATATAAGTCGGCACAAGGCCTCCACTGAAAAACATGGTAAATACAAAATAAAACATGACTTTATTGCGCGCTTTGAATCCTCTTCTGGACAACGCATAAGCCGCAGGCATGGTAACCACCATATTAAGCGCAGTACCCGCCACCACATAAATAAGCGTATTTAAGTATCCTCTCCAGATTCTGGCATCCTCAATAATCTGCTGATAACCATAGAAACGGATGTCCTTGGGCCAAAATGTTACCTGTCCCAAATTGACCAGATTGGAATTACTAATTGACGCAATGACAATAAACCACAGAGGATACGAAATAATTATAAAAATAAAGATGCTCAAAGCTGTAACTCCAATACCGAATATCCGATCTACTGTACTGATTTTTCTTTGACCTGTTTTTTCCATAGCATTCCCTCCTTACATCAGTCCTGTTCCTGTAGAACGTTTGGAAATCCAGTTTGTCACCACAAGGAAAACGAAGTTGATCAGTGTATTAAACAATCCTACGGCAGCACCAAAAGAGAACTGTGCCGACTTAACACCCACAGAATAAACATAGGTGGAGATAACCTGCGAAATACCAAGATTCAGACTGTTCTGCATCAGAAATACTTTATCAAAACCTACATTTAAAATATTACCCATGTTCATAATAAGCAGGATCATGATAGTAGGCACAATGGCCGGAAAATCAATATGAATCATTGTCTGCCAACGATTTGCCCCATCAATTTTACACGCATCATACAACTGTGTATCTACAGAGGAAAGCGCCGCAATATAAATAATACTGTTCCATCCCATTGACTGCCATACGCCAGTTAAAACATACAACGGTACAAATGCAGATTCTTTACCGAGAATGTTGGTATCTGCCGCCACCAGATGTATTGCTTTTAAAAAATTCCCCACAACACCGCTGCTGTTGGCAAACATAACATTGATCATGGATACCAGAACAACTGTGGAGATAAAGTACGGAATATAGACTGTAGTCTGCACCGTCTTTTTCCATTTTTTGTTCCGGATCTGGTTGATAATCATTGCCAGAATGATCGGCGCCGGAAATCCCACAACAATACTCCAGAATGAAATAATAAAAGTATTTTTCAAGGTGGTGAAAAACATGGGACTTTCAAAATACTGCTTAAAGTATTTCATTCCAACCCACTTACCGCCTGTAATACCCGTTTGGAAGCTGTACTCCCGGAAAGCAAGCTGTATACCGTACATCGGTACATAGCAGAATATCAGTATGTAAAGCATGGCAGGCAAAAGCATCAGCCAGAGCTGCCAGTTATGTTCCCAATACTTCTTTGTCCGAAATCCAAAACTCTTCTTTGCCATAGCAGTTTGATTCTTACTACCCATTCATCATTCTCCTTCCCATCTCTTTCAAGATACAGACTTCTTAAAAACAGACTAGAGCTTAATTTCATATATACATGATTTTCCACCACGTAGAATCGACTGTTTCACTACCGCGCTAACTTCTTTCCTGCACACCTTAGAAAACATCTTCTTAGCATAACAGGATGAACATTCACACAATAAAGGCGAGACTTTTCCATTTACTTTATTTACAATAGGACAGACACAAACATCCTTATTTTCATCAATCAACAACGATCCCCCATCCTCACTACAGGTAACAATCCATCCATATGTATTTTCAAGATAGGAGATAAAACCTTCTAAATTTCCGATATACGGTTCAATCGCATCATCCATTTGATTCATTCGATAATGAAAATCAGCACAATTTTTCAGTGCACATTCTTTATCGTGCCCGTTCTCTAACCCCTGTAACAGATGGTTCACCCATTCCGCACTAAAGTCAAATTCCTTTTCCATGTATTTTTCTCCATACTTTCAGTTATGCTCATACATAAAAGTAGGCGGAGAGATACTTCATAGGCACCTCCCCGTCACTTTTCCCACTTTTAAGGATTACTGTACGTTTTTCAAATATTCATCAAACGCCGCCTGACGAATCTCAAGAATCTGTGGTAATCCTGCATTGTTGACGTTCTCAACATAAGCATCCCATGTGGAATCAATATCCTGCTCTCCTGTCATCCACAATGACCACTGATTATCAATAATGTTATCGATATTCGGTTTTGTAAGAGCTATTATGTTCTGATCTTCTTCTGTATATCTCATAAACATATTCGGATATGTATCGGAAGTTCCCGCTTTACTAATCACTTCATCATATCCCTGTGCTCTTTCTTCCAAAGCGTATGTCATATCCTGCGCCATCTCAATTTCTGTAGCTCTTCTAATATACATTGGTGAGAAATCAGCAAATGTGCTTGTCCATTTCCATGTACCTGCGTCCGTATCAGGATCAAGAGGTGCAAGTACCTTGTAACTGTTATCACCTGTCTGTTCAATACATCCGTCTGCAATTCCTCCAAAGAGAGCTTCTACAGAATGCGTCTGATCATAAAAACGGTCTATAAAACGTAACGCTGCTTCGGGATTTTCACAGCTTGCACTGATACAAGCCCTGTTACCCTGCATATTCAGAATCGAATAATCATTTCTCCATCTTGTGTCATAGGTGCCTGCTGCGCAGTCCACGTCATATGCAAGCGGCGGAACAACAGCATATTCCGAATACAATGCCGGTCCAAATTTATCTGTTTCTTCCCATCCAAGTACACACCCTACAATCGCTTCTCCCGCTTCATTGCCTCTGGACAGAGACTGGAATGTGGAATAATCATTGGTCAACGCATTTTCATTAATCAACCCATTCGCATATAAGTCAGCAATATACTTCATGAACAATTTATATCTTTCATCCACAGCATAACACTTCACTGTACCATCTTCTGCAAAGAATCCGTAATTATCAGTATTTGTAACCTGAATACCAAGCGCTCCGATCAAACTTGTCAGGGAATATGCGCTGTTGAACCATGGATTAATTTCACCACCGCCGCTGTATGCATTATAATCCAAAGGAATCTCATCGTTCGGATCACCGTTTCCGTTTGCATCCTGTGTCTTGAATGCCATCAAAACATCCTTAAATTCCGTAAAAGTTGTAGGCATATCCAATCCCAGATTGTCTAACCATTTTTGGTTAATAAACATAACGGAATTAGTTGACGGCCATTTCCCCTGAAATTTGGGCGTCCCGTAAATCTTACCATCCTTCGTTGTTACAAGTGCCTTTGTATCTGGTTCTTCCGCAAACATCGCTGTAATATTCGGGGTCAACTCCTCCGTCAGATAAGGTGTCAAATCTAAAAACAAACCGCTGTATTTCGTATAATCATCATCAATGGTAGCATTACAGAGAAGAATATCCGGAATGTCGCCCGCAGCAAATCTGGTGGATTTCACAGTATCCCAGTCAGCTCTAACCACTTCCCATTCAATTTCTACATTGGCTTCCTCCTCTAATTCACGTAACCACTGCATTTCACCTGGATCTTTTGTCAGCGGATGTATCACTGCTACTGCACTCAATTTTACTTTCTCCCCAGATTCAGCAGATGCATCTGACGATGCGCTATCACTGTCATCAGATGCATCCGCCGGGGCTGTACTGTTGTCGGCTGTTCCGTCGGTACCACCGCATCCTGCAAGTATGGATGCAACCATGGTCACGGAAAGCAGCATTGCTAATACTCTCTTTTTCATAACCTTTCCTTCCTTTCCTTTTTCACTTTATTTCTCGTGCAACCTGACCATGAAAACAAAATATCACCACCCGTTCTTATCGTAAATATCACATTTATACATTAGGTGTCCTTTTCTCTCTTCTTTCTTTTTGACACCTGCAATTTCTTTTCTTTTAACACTTAATCAAACTTATTGATATTCACATTTAAGGGTATCTATTGTTAAATTTTCCTAGATTCATTATTTTCAAAATATGTATAGACACCTTTTACATTTACATACACTATTGTTTTAAATATTGCTTTTTCATAGTATCATTTGGTTATATAAACAAGAGTAGGAGAATAATTATGAACATTCTATGCCTGCCAACCAGACAGATTTACAGCTATGTCATGACCGGCAAATTTAAAGCACCTTCCTCTGAATGGAAACACCAAAATTTCCAGTTGACCGATTATGAATTGATTGTTATGACAGAAGGTACTCTTTATTTAAACTATAACTGCGAGAATTTTATCGTGAAAAACGGAGAATATCTGCTGCTCCCTCCCAGCGCATCCTGGCGTCAGGGATTCAGGCCCTCATATTGTGCTTTTTACTGGCTGCACTTTACTACACAACCGGGAGAACTGCCTCTTATCCTTACACCTGATGCTGTCCTTCCTCCTCCCGACCAATATTTTACACTTCCCCAAACGGGAACCATACCAAAACCAGAGCGGGTGGTAATTTTGATGAAGCAGCTACAGGACATAGTCAAGAGCAATTATCCGGCAATCTCCCTGAATACCATGGCCACAAGCATCCTGATGGAACTGTTTGGACAGCTTACACTTGTACCTCCTGTAGATAATTACTCAGAAAACCAGAAACAGATCTATTATGATATCATGGATTATATAAAAACAAATATTTCACGAAACCTCAAGATCTCCGAAATCGCTGCCGCATTCGGTTATAACGAAAAATATATCTCGCACCGTTTTGCTGATGTATGCGGCATTCCCTTAAAACAGTATATTTTACAGACAAAAGTCGATCAGGCTAACTATATGCTGACCGATACAAATAAATCAATCAAAGAGATCGCCAAAGACCTGGGCTTTCTGGACAGTCACAATTTTTCCAGAACATACAAAAAAATCACTGGGCTTTCCCCCAGTGAATACCGCAACACTTTTTCAAAAAGACTCTTGTATCATGTTTAACCTATTTGTCCCGCCTGTGACATAGTACATCTTCAACTTCTCACAGAGCGGATTTGCAAAGATACCTAAAATTCTGGAAACGCCCTGACTCAGTGAAGAGGACGGGAGCGCTAAGAAAACGCTCCCGCCATATAAAGAAATTGCGATGCTGTTAGGGAACTGACTTTAAATAATGCCGTTAAAAGAAAGTATCAGTAACACACAGGTAATAATCACTATTAGGGCCCCCAATGACAAACCGATGTTGAGCTGTGCTTTTTCAGGATTATGACTGGGTTCAATTAAATTAGAACGGCGTAAAACCGTGACAACAGGCTTATATAAAAGCATTGTTATGGCGGCATTTAAGCCTCCTTTTATCAAATTGAACGGTAAAAATGCCGGGAGTAACAGCTCCACAATAGCTTCTCTCGGATAACCCATATAGATAGGAGCAATCAGGTAATTCCAGAGCATCATTACTGCAACCTGACAGCCACAGCCGCAAAAAAGCGCGAGCACGGCACCTGACAGTTTATGTCTTTTTTGATAAATAAACGCAGCTGTACAGGCGAAAGAACAGCTTGAAATGATATTCATTATACAGCCAATCATGCCTGTCCCGCTGACTGTGAGCATTTGTGCTACAGAGACAATCACCGTTATGGTAAATGATGTGAGTGGGCCAAAGATCAATCCGCCAATTACAATAATGACGTCTTTGGGATCATACTTCAGAAAGAGTATGAGCGGGATGCGTCCGACCACCATCGCAGCATACGAGAGTGCGCAAAGCATACCTGTTGTTGTGAGTTTCTTTGTTCTGCTGATATTCATTTTGAATACCTCCTTATAAAAAAATTAACACTTGAAAGGATCTGAATGCCTTTCAGGTGTTAAAATCAGATGTATTGAAAACGTCAACAGAGCAGTGTGACAAAAAAGAGTGCAAAAATCATAGTCAGATTAACTCTGACGATTTCAATACACCTTCTTTAATCCGGACTATACCGTCGGTTCTGGAATTTCACCAAACCCCGCGCTTTCGCGCCCGCGGACTGTTACCGCCGATCGGGAATTTCACCCTGCCCTGAAGACATTATCACTATTCAATTGTGTTTATAGGATCATAGCATGTATAGATGGAGAAGTCAATCCATCACCCGCACCATAGTATTCGTGTAAAATACTGTGATATTTATTATCCAAACTCACTCCTTAAGCAGCATCGCAATCTCTTCTTTATAGGGCGGAAGCGTTTTCTTCCCGTTTCCGCCCTCTTCGCTGATCCAGGGTGTTTCCAGAATTTTTGGTATCTGGGCAAATCTGCTGTCATGAACCACCTGTTTTAGAACCTCATACCCGATACATCCTCTGCCGACATTGGCGTGTCGGTCTTTATGTGCTCCACAGGGATTCAGGCTGTCATTGATATGTATTACCGCGATCTGATCCATTCCGATCACTTGATCGAACCGCCGTATCACCCCTTCATAATCTCCCACCAGATCATAGCCGGCATCATTCACATGACAAGTGTCAAAACAGACGCGCAGCCTGTCCTTCTTATGCACGCCGTCATAAATCATTTTCAGTTCTTCGAAGGTTACGCCAATTTCGCTTCCCTTTCCCGCCATCGTTTCCAGCGCAATAAAAACATCATCCTCGTTGTTATCAAGCACCTGATTAAGCCCCTTGATCGTCTGCGCTATCCCGGCCTCCGTTCCTTCTCCCACATGGGAACCCGGATGCAGTATCAATATATTACTGCGCATAGCCGCCGTTCTCTTTATTTCCTTTTCCAGAAATGTCACGCCAAGCTCAAAGGTTTCAGGCTTCACGGCATTTGCAAGATTGATGATATAGGGCGCGTGAACTACAATTTCCTCGATACCCGCCTTCCCAGCATACACCCAGCCTGCTTCTATATTCAGCTCCGTGATGTCCTTTCTTTTTGTGTTCTGCGGCGCTCCCGTGTATAGCATCAGAACATTGGCGCCGTAGGATTCCGCTTCTTTTACAGAGCCTAAAAACATTTCTTTTCCCGCCATTTTTACATGTGATCCGATTTTTATTTTTGACATTTTTCCTTCCTCTTTCTGTACCGATTTTTTACAAGATCCATAATCAAAACCTCCTCAAAAATTCCTTACCTCTATTATGGTCAATATATACTGTTTTATCAACCTGATCCTTTAGCGTTGGGCGGTTGCTTTTTTGATTTTTTCTATTCCTGTGGTTTTTCCATATACTGATAATTGTGTTCTTATCTGTGAAAAGGGCAGATCATTTGCTGGTCGGCAAGGTTTGCATGAGAGCAAAAAAATGTTGCTCCTTGCCACTGCTGAAATAGTTATACCACGCTTCCAGCGTATCAGGCTGAAAGACTTCCAATCGCTCAATGATTTGTCTTGCCCATAACAAAGCTCCGGTAGAGCTTGCGGTAATCAGGTTACGGTCTGCAACAGAGGGATTATCAATATAGAAATGCTGTCCTTTGTAATGGGGAGAACACATTTCAAGGTATCCCATCCCATTACTGGTGTGTGGGCGGAGATTCAGCAGGCCAGCATTTGCCAGTGCAACAGTGGCACCGCAGATGGCACATACCGTAGCACCTGCTAAAAGAAGCTCTCTTGCCTTTTCAATAATAGCACCATGTTTCTGCTCATTCCATGTGTTTGCTCCTGGTAGCAGTAATACACTTTTTTCGTTCACCGCAATATCGCTGATGGAGCAGTCAGGAATGATAGTGAAGCCGCCCATTGTCTTGACAGGCCCTTTTGAGATACCGACTGTTTTGACCGATATATTCGGCGCATCCTTTTTAAAAAAGCGTTTAGAATTTAGTTCTGCTGTGGCATACCCCAGTTCCCAATCGGCCAGGGTATCAAGGGTATAAACATAGACTGTAATCATACCTTTCCTCCGTTTTCATTTTCTATTTGCTGTTAGCTTTTTCATTGTACCAAGCAATCGTTGACATCAGTATGGCAACAATCTATAATGAGAGAAAATTTTGGAAAGGCGGTTACGAAATGAAAGTTGACAGGCTTGTTAGCATTATTATGACGCTTCTCGATAAAAAGCGCATAGGCGCACAGGAGTTGGCAGATATGTTTGAAGTTTCGCCCCGCACAATCTATCGTGACATAGATACAATCAATATGGCGGGTATTCCCATTCGCTCAATTTCGGGAGTTGGCGGCGGCTTTGAAATTATGCCAGAGTACAAGATTGATAAAAATATTTTTTCGACTGCCGATCTTTCTGCAATCTTGATGGGGCTTTCCAATCTTTCCAACATGGTACGAGGTGATGAACTTGTAAACGCTCTTGCAAAAGTCAAGAGCTTCATCCCTGCCGATAAAGCAAATGATATTGAAATAAAGATAAATCAAATCTGTGTAGATTTAAGCCCATGGTCAGGCAACAAAAATATCCAACCATACTTGCAAATAATTAAAGCAGCTTTAGAGGATTACAAACTGCTTTCCTTTGAATACATCGCACATCATGGAAATAGAAGTGTGCGGACAGTTGAACCATACCGGCTTGTATTAAAAAGCGGCCACTGGTATTTTTATGGGTATTGTTATAACAGGAACGACTACCGCCTGTTTAGACTATCCCGAATGTCAGACTTGCAAAGAAAGCAGGAAACTTTTCTTCCGCGTGATTATCAAAAACCTATTTTGGATTTTGAGGAAATTATAGAAACAATGCAAACAGAAATTAAAATACGCATCCATAAATCTGTGCTGGATAGGGTTCTTGAATTTTGTACCTATGACCACTTTGTGCCGGATGGTGACGAGCATTACATTGTAAATTTTCCATTCATTGAAAACGAATATTACTATGATATTCTCCTTAGTTTTGGAGATAAGTGCAAGTGTCTTGAGCCTCTGCATATCCGCGCAAAGATGAAGCAAAAAATATACGATATGGCTGTGATATATAGTAATTAGCTCCACAAACAGTAAAATCCATCTACTTTAGTCATATCAATTTCTTATAAAGGTACATAAAAACATGATTCTAAATACAGGAAGCAGAACCGATATACCCGCCTATTACAGCGACTGGTTTTACAACCGCATACAAGAAGGATATGTGCTTTCCCGCAATCCCTACTATCCGGCGCAGATCACCAAATATCTGCTGAACCCGGAAGTTGTGGATATGCTCGTATTTTGTACCAAAAATCCCCTCCCTATGCTTAACCGGCTTTCTCTTTTGTCTGTATTTGATATGCTCTGGTTTGTGACCATCACTCCATACGGAAAAGAGATCGAGCCCCATGTGCCGCCTGCAAAACAGGTTATCGGCTGTTTTCGAAAACTTTCCGAAGAAATCGGGAAAGGACGGATCAGCTGGCGGTACGACCCGATTTTTATTACAGATAAATATTCGATTGATTTCCACATAGAACAGTTTCACCAGATGGCAAAGTCCCTTTCCGGATATACGGAGCAGTGTGTGGTTAGCTTTATTGACCTGTACGAAAAGACACTGCGGAATTTTCATGGAATCCGAAGTGTCACGAATAAAGAACAGGAAAAACTGATCGCCGCTTTTTCTGAAATTGCACAGGAAAATAAACTGCAAATACATTTATGCTGTGAAAATGCCAGTCTTATCCGGGAAAATGTGGACGCCGACGGCTGCATGTCCAAGGCCGTAATGGAAAAAGCCCTGGGATGCAGACTGCATGTGCCGCAAAAGAAAACGGCGCGAAAAGAATGCTCCTGCCTATTGGGCGCGGATATCGGAGCCTACAACACATGCGGGCACGGCTGTCTGTACTGTTATGCGAACTACGACAATGAAACTGTTATAAAAAACCGAAAATTGCATAATCCGGCTTCTCCGCTGCTGATCGGGGAAATATCTGAAAATGACGTGATAAAACAGGCCGAACAAAAATCATGGAAAGACGGACAGCTGGATTTTTTTGATCTGCTGTAATCTGTACTGTCCGCCGCTTTTCTTCGCTGACTAAAACAGTCTCACCATGCTCTTGGCCCAGCTCTTAAAAAAGAGCCAGTTCGACGATACATGCTCGTCGATCAGACGACAGGCGTTTTCATAGTCGAAGGGATTTCTGTTGCTCACCTCTGTATAAGTGCCCACAGCCTGAGAATATCCAAGCGCGATCTTTCCTCTGGCTACATCTCCTACCGCCACCTGCGCTCCATGAGCCAATGCTCCGAAAGCAAACTGTCCGAACGTCACCGCCCCCATGGAAAAAATACCAAAGGCAAAAGCGCCCATACTGATCACACCCACGGCAAAACTGCCCATCGCGATAAGCCCGAAAGCAAAAGTGGCAAGAGCAAGCAGACCAAGGGAAACAATACCGATGGAAAGTCCTCCCATCGCCACAAGCCCGACGGCAAAGCCTCCCTGCGCGATCATACCTATAGCGATAACGCCCTTCGCCCGGTAAAGGCCCGTTCCAAGATTGATATGCACAAGAGGCAGGTTTCCAATCATTTTCCTGCTCTTATATTCATAATGGGCTCTTCGTCCGAAACAATATCCGTCCCCCGAAAACTCGCTCTTTTGAGGCTGTTCTTCCCTCAAGTACGCCTCTTCCTTTTCTTTTAACAGATAATCCGTACTGACTCCGAAGATGTCACTGATCGCCACAATCTTATCCAGTTCCGGAATCGACTGATCCGTCTCCCATTTGGAAACGGACTGTCTGGACACTCCCAGTTTCTCTCCGAGGCCCTCCTGCGATAGTCTCTGCTCTGTTCTTAATTTATATATTTTTTCTCCAAGCGTCATCTGTTTTCTCCTTAAGCAAATATTTACATAATTGTCAGTCTTTTTTTATAATTTACAGACATCTTTTATAACCTGTCTCTTATACACATCTGACGCTGCCGACGAAGCTAGAAGTGTA
>CAMQTN010000002.1 GCA_947037115.1 uncultured Lachnospiraceae bacterium | reverse complement strand
AAAAATACAAACTACAGCATGCCTGTAACGCAAAAAGGCGAGAGAGCATTACCCCCCCCCCCTCACTTTTTCGTCATGCCCGATCACTTCTTCCAACTGTATCAGCAGCAGCGGAAAAATATAGGCGGCATTCAGAATTTGGTAAAATTGCAATCCATTTGGCAATGCGAACGCAGAAAAGGTATACAGAACCGCCGCCAGCACAGACATATGTACACTCTTTCCACGCTTTCGGCAAAACAAAAGCATCCCGATCCCGCACAGATACAGCCGCAGAATCAGGGTAAATTCATACAGATAAAGAGCCCCTCTTCCCACCGCAAATACAGAAAGCAGATTGAGCGGATCTCCAAAGCCGTTAAAATTGAGTGGAGAAATCACATCATGCCCCAGGCCTATGGAAAAATCATAAAAACGAAGGCTTCCTGTAGCGAAAAAGTGTCGTAACAGCCTGCCTGAATATAAAAACACCGGATAATCCTGTAGGTGAGCATCCACATTATAAACAAATGATCTTCCATTTACTGCGTGAAATAAGATGGCCACCCCGGAAAAAACGAAAAACAATCCGCTATACCAGCCAAAAAACAGCCATTTTTCTCTTTTGATCTCTGCCTGCATTCTCTGCTGTCCTTTCTGTCCCATTATACCGTCGGATTCGGGTCCTTCATCGCATAGAGTGCTTTTGCCATCTCATAATCATACAGATCGTCAATATCCGCCGCCTCCCGCTTATTGATCACAAGCTGATAATATTTCGGGCCGTAGTTGTAATGCCACTCCCGCACTTTCTCGGTGGGCGCCAGATCGATCCCGTTTGTGAAATGATACATCATGGGAAGCTGCTCGGAATTTTTGTGTTCCAGTCCCATCTTAAAATTCAAAGGCCCGTTGTCATCCAGCAGATATGTCTGATAGGGGGACACCGTGATCAGGGAATCATAACCCTCTTTCAGCTTCTCAAAATACACTTTTATGGCCTTCTCGTACAGATAGGGCTCCACACAGGGCGATGTGGCGCAGGCATAGAGAAGATGATCTCCCTCAATGGTATCGCAAAGATACTCCAGAAACATGCCGAAGGGCACAGATTCATCGGCATACTTCTGCGGTCTCTTAATCGCCTTGACGCCGCATTTTTCTCCGATAGCAAGCATTTCATCGGAATCGGAAGAGACAATGATCTCATGAAGTCCCTTCACCTGCTTAAGCTGTTCAATTTTATGCTGCAATAAATTGGAACTGCCAAAGGGCAGAATATTCTTGTTTGGAAGTCTGGTGCTGTTCCCTTTCACCGGTACCACTGCTGTAATTTTTTCGCTCATCTCTTTTCCTCCTCTTATCTCTTTTTCTCCAGCTCTCCCGCGATCTTTGCTATGATTGCCGCAATCTCTTCATCGCTCGTCTTTTCAAAATCATTCGCGATCTGTTCCAGTCCCCTTCTGGCCCCGCGCTTTGCCTCAAGCCACTTCCATCGCGGCCTATCGCTCTCCAGCATCGTCAGGTACACATTATAGAGCGGGGTGATTCCGGTCAGCGCTCTCGTGATCTTTTCCACAGGCCCCATCTTGTGATAATATGACTTGAGCTGTTCCTTCGTCAGGTTATAATAGGGATCTTTCAGAACTTCCTCCGCCATATCGACAAACTTCACATAGCTGGGTTTCTCCCAGTCGATAGTGTACACCTCATCGATGAGTTTCTCGCTGACGGGAAAAGGTCTGTCATCTCCGTGGGTCGTCTTCTCAAAATCCACATAATCGGAAATCTTATCCGCATCCTTCAAAAAGGCCAGCTCATAATCCGCAGGCACCGGCACCGGAAAGAGCAGATAACACATCTTTTTCCCGAAAAATGCCTCCACAAAGGTGGAACTGTTGCCCGTATAGACTTTGTCACTGATAAGTATCCACTGCTGGACGGACAGATCCCCGATCACCTTGAAATTGGGGTACTTGTCTGTCATCTCGTCCGCCTGCGCACTCTCCTCGCCGGGATGAGGCCTGTAGACAAACACAACGTCCTCCCGTTTTTCGCAAATCCTCCCCATCCAGTCCAGAATGATCTTCTTGGACGGCAGCATACAATCCTGATAGTAATAGCGCCACCCCTCTCCAAACCGCCTGCACATCTCCACCAGATACTCCTCGGTGTGGTGGTCGGAGAAGTAGGGCGATACGAAAAGAAATATCTTCTTATCCGCCGGAATACCGTAATCTTTCAGCACTTCTTCCTTGGAGCGGTAGAATCCTCTCAATTCCTCCCGCAGGAAATCCATTCCCACATGCCCGATCAGCTTCACTTTTTTCGGGTCCATCTTTGCCACTTCCAGCAGACGCTTTTTGTTCATCTCGCCCCAGGAGACGCGGACAACCTCTTTCGCCACGCCTGAGTAATTCTTATACGCCTTCGAGTCCTTCTCATCCATGGGGAACACGATGTTCTCCCACTGCATGTCGATCAGCTTGTCAAACTTGACAAAATTCTTCGTATGCCACTCGATGGAACTGTTCTGGTAGCACGCCATGGTAACTACCACCTTCGTATGATAAATGGGACGCATGGCCTTCAGAGCCTGCGCATCCTCAATGTGGACAATCTTCGTCCGATAGCCTCTGCGGTCCAACTCATATTTTAACAGGCACAGGTTTCCCAGTTCTCTGACCTTATGTTCATAGATAAACAGAAAATCCAGTTCCTCAATTTTGTACTTGACCATGTCCTCTGATTCCTTTCGCTTGATATCCGGCAGGTGCGCATGTCCTCCTCACGCCTGGCAGATCTGAGCCAGCTCCTTTGCCAGTGCGCTGAAATTGCGCCTCTCATTGAATTTTTCCTCAAATATCTCTAGTGACTTCTCACACATCCGAAAATAGCCGTCCGTGCCGTAACACGCCGCCATCTGCTCAACGGCCTGTGCCGTCTCCTCCGCAGTCGGATTTTCGGACAGCAGAATGCCGTTTCCCGCCACCATCTGCTGTAGTTCCCCCACTGCCGCAGCTATCACCGGCACTCCGAAAGAGAGCGCCTCCTGCACCGCAACCGGCGATCCTCCCTCACTCTGGGAGGTGGTGATCAGGCAGCCCACATAATGCGTTCTGTAATATTCGACAACCTCCGTGTTTAGCAATGTCCCCGTAAATTCATATCGTATATTGTCACTGCCGTCAAGTTTTCCCTGCGCAAGCCCCTTCATCTCAGCGAGCTCTTCTCCGCCGCCGATATGCACCCAATGCACCTTCGCATCCGTCACGGCCGCCAGCCCGTCAATAATCCGGTCAATCCGTTTCACAGGACTGGTGCCGGAACAACTCAGGAGAAGAAACTCCGTATCTCCACGATATCCTTCTCTTCTGTCTGTACCTGTCACGCCACGGCTTTGCACACCCAGTCTGTGCAGGGGATATTTTACCCCGGCTGTCAGCCGATACCTTGTGAGGTAGTAATCTCTGGCAAACCGCGCCGCAAAAATCAGCCGTTCCAGCCCCGCGTCCGTCTGCGGTTTAAAGAACTGCTTGCCGTAGAGTTCCCGCTCATCATACAGTTCGTATCCATGGGTTCTTGCAACGATCCGCACCTGGGGAAACCTTCGCCTGTGCATAGTCATTCCGAAACATTTATAATCAAACCAGTAAAAATAAAAGAGCGCCCTCGTGTCCTTCGTCAGGTGAATCTTTTTCTTTAATCTGCGGTAAAAAGTTTCCGCCGCCGTGCCAAACATCAACGCTCTGTATACTCTCTGCGGAATCTTCTCCCCGCTCCTTATAATCGAAACAAGCTCCGCGTAGCAGTCTTTTTCCAAAAGAAATCGAAGCAAAGAACACACTTTTTCCAAAAAACTCTGTCCCGTCGGAATCATACACGCCTCGATGCCTTTCTCCCTTACAGTTTCCTCCGGCATCAATTCCTCCTGCATCAGCTCAGCCGCAATGAGCGAAACATGAAAGTGCTCACACAGATAGGGATATTCCGGCTTCACAAAGGAGTCCTCCCGATGTCCATACGGAAACTCATGTGTGATCAGGTACATGTCAGGTTTTCTGTCTTGTCCCATATTCCTGCAAATCCTCCCTGTCAGAGCCATTACCCGAAATACTTCTTCACCATGGCAAGAACCGTGATCGCCAGGCTTTTCTCCTCCACGCTCCCCTCCGTAAACAGGAGCCGGATATCCTTTCTCAAATCCTCTCCCAGTACCGGATTGACAATCGCATCCTCCATATAGCCGGCAAAGCGCTTCTGTATACCCACATCCTTATTGTACCAGTAATCAACCGGGTTCATGCTGTCCCTGTTCGTTATGTGGGTAGCAACACAGAATTTCTTCCAGATAAGCCTCTGCACAGTCTTCATTTTCCGAAGAGTTATATGGCTCTCCTTCGGTTTGACGCCGCCCCATTTTTCCCAGCCAAACTCCGCTGCCTGCGGATATTTTTCATTCAGCCACCGCAGATAGATATGGTGTTGTTTTCGATAGTCAAAGGGAATGGAAAACGCTGCATCCAACAGATCCACATCCATAAAAGGGGAGGCTGTCTCAATGTACTGCTGCCTGATCATATAGGAGGATGAGGCACCCAGCATCCCCCGCGTATAAATACCGAACATCTCCTGATTGGGATACTCCTCGAGAATTTTTTCATCAAACTGATACTGTAGTCTTCCGGAATAAGCGCTCTGTCCAAACGACGGCTTCCCGCAGCTCAATTCCTTATCATGGTACAGAGTCCCAAGGATGGCATCCCCGATCATGCCCGTGTGCTCGATGCCAAAAGATTCCATGTTGATCATCTCAAGCAGCCGCCTGCCGCCCGTCATTCCCATGTACAGAGCCGCGCCGTTATTCTGCGAGGTCATCTCGTCGATATCGTACATCCACTTCCCATCATCTAACGGCTTAAAAAGATATTCATGCCCCAGATGGAGCGAAATCTGTCTTGCAATCTTCTCATCCCGGTAACCGTCCCGGCAGTAGGTGATATTCACTTGATCCGTGTAGCCTAAATCGTGCGCAACCCAAGACACCATGCGGCTGTCCAGACCGCCGCTTAAGTCCACCAGATGTCGGTAGCCATATTCTCTGTCCTTCTCAAATTCACGCCTGACAGCCTCCCTGAAAGCCGCGTCTATTTTTTCAACGGCTTCCTCCTCAGACATAGTCTGTGGCACATCCTGTATGAAATGATATCTTGCAACAGACACCCGTCCGTCCCGCGCCCGCATGTATGTGCCTGGCAGAAGGCGGTGAATCTGCCTGATAAAGGTAGTATCGTCTATCATATAACCGTAGGTAAGCATGTACTGCGCAGCCAGCGGCTGAAAATCACAGGTAAGGCCATTATGCCTTAACACTTCCACCATCTCATCCACACGGTCGGAGACCATCCACCTGTCCCCGCTCACATAATAGTACACGGGTTTGACTGCAATCTGATCTGTGTAAACAAGCAGCTCTTTTGTCCTCTGCTCATACAGATAACCACAGAAGCCACCCCGAAGCCCCTTAAGCGTCTCCTCTGCGTCCTCACTGAGCGCTCCGGAAAAGGTCTCCGGCCAGTCCGCCGTTTTACTATACAGATACCCGTTTAAAAAGCAGATTCTTCCATCCTTTTCCAGAAAAACCTGATCGTTCGGAAACTTGTTTAGCAGGTAGTTATACTGGCTGCATTCACCCATATGACGCACTTCGCCAAGACAATCAATATTCAGATTTCCCGCCGCCAAAAAACCATACCTTTTTTTCGTCATTTCACCCGTCTCCAAGCGCCGCATATCGATTAAAGCAATTGGCTGATCTTATCTATCTCGCTCTCCTGCAAATAGGCATGCATCGGAAGCGACAGACATGTCCTGCACGTCTCCTCCGCCGTCTTACAATCGCTTTTGTATGTCTGTATATGCTCGAACGCCTTCAGCGCATGCATCGGTTTCCTGTAGTAAACCATGCTCGGAATCCCGGCTTCCCTTAACCGCGAAGCGGCTTCCTCCCGTTGTTTTTCATCCGAAAACCGCACCGTGTACTGTGCCCAGCTCGAATCATATCCCGGCAGGACCGTCGGTGTCTTCACCTTATCCCGCAGCCGCTCGGTGTATGCGGCCGCCACACGGTTACAGCCCTCCACCTCTTCATCGAAAAAGCGCAGCTTCTCTGACAGCACTGCCGCCTGTATCGTATCCAGTCTGGAATTCATGCCGATACGGATATTGTCGTACTTGTCAGAACCCTTACCATGCACTTTATAAGAGCGGATCAGCTCCGCCCACCCGTCATTGTCCGTAAAGACCGCACCGCCGTCCCCGTAACAGCCGAGGGGTTTTGCCGGAAAGAACGATGTGGTAGAGATGTCTCCGAAGCTGCAGGCTCTTTTCCCGCCAATCCTGCCGCCAAATCCCTGGGCCCCGTCTTCCATCAAAAACAGCTCATACCGCTCTGCTGTCTTCCGAATCTCCTCATACTCGGCGGGCTGTCCAAACAAATCTACGGCGATGACCGCCCGCGGTCTCAGCCTGCCCTCCTCCTGCACATCTTTAACCGCCTTTTCCAGCGCCTGCGGCGACATGTTGAACGTATCCGCATCGATATCCACGAAGACCGGCACGGCTCCCAACCAGGGCACCACCTCCGCGGTGGAGAAAAAGGTAAAGTCCGGAACAAAAACGGCGTCCCCCTCTCCCACGCCCCACGCAAGCAGCGCCAGCAGCAGCGCGTCTGTTCCGTTGGCACAGGAAATACAGTGTTTCACACCCACATAGGCCGCCAGTGCCTCCTCCAGCCGTGTCACAGCCCCGCCGCCGATGAACTGTGCATTCGCAACAGTCCTTTCGATGGCTCCGTCTATGGCCTCCTTATGGCGCAGATACTGTGTCTTTAAATCTCTGAATTCCACTCTTTCCACCTTCTTTTATATCAAGTTCTTCTCCTGAAGCGCCCGCACCATTCTGGCCGCCGCGTGTCCGTCTCCATAAAACTTTGGCCGCTCCGCCACCGGCACGCGCCGCGCCTGCAAGGCAAAACGCTGGGCGTCTGCCACGCTCTCTTCACTCTGGGGGTCTACCTTGTGGAGCCAGTCAATCCGCTCCAGATCTCCCCATATGTCAAGATCCAGCATAAACAGGCATTTTGCGCCCGCAAAGGATGACTCCTTGGACACACCGCCGGAGTCTGTCAAAATCAGCTTCGCCCTCTGCATGAGCTTTACCATCTCCACATATCCTACCGGCTCCGTGATCTCCAGATTCCGAACCGTCTGCGCCTTCTCCCAGAGTCCGTATTGCTGTAAACATTTTTTTGTGCGCGGGTGCATCGGGCAGATCACCTTCTCACCCAGCCGCTCCACCAGCCGCAGAATGCTCTCCATGCGCGCCCTGTCAGCCGTGTTCTCCTGCCTGTGCCAAGTCATGACGATGGCTTCCTCCTGCTCTTCCTGATCCGGCTGTCCGGCAATGGTAAGATAAGTGTCATACATGATATCGCCGGTCATACAGGCCAACCCGTCCAATCCCTCCCTGCGCAGGTTCTCCATGGAAATCCCGTCCGGGCAAAACAGGATGTCCGACAGATGATCCGTTGCGATCCTGTTACACTCTTCTGGATTCGTCTTTTGATGCGTTCTGGGGCCCGCCTCCACATGGGCAATCGGGATACAGAGCTTGGCCGCAACCACAGCGCCGGCAAGTGTCGTGTTTGTGTCCCCATACAAAATGACGAGCCCGGGATTTACGCGAATCAGCTCTTCCTCCAGCCCGATCATGGCCCTGGCCGTCACCTGCGCATGGCTTCCGCCGCCCGCTTCCAGGTTGACGCAGGGCTTCGGAATATCCAGTTCCTGAAAGAACACATCCGACATATTCTCGTCATAGTGCTGTCCGCTGTGAATGATATTCTGCTCATATCCCTCTTTATCCAGTTCGTGATACAGCGCCGCCAGCTTGATAAACTGTGGCCTGTTTCCCACAATATGCGTGATCATACGTCTCTTACCACCTTCCCTATTCCAAAGCCCTATCGTCCGATATAGTCCACAATGGGCTTCATCACTGCTTCCATGCTGACATGTTCCGTGGCAAATTGTCTGATGGTATCCGCCAGTCGTCCCTTGTCAGCCTCCATACGCTTTATTTTCTCATAAAACGCGATAATATCCTCCGTTTTTACCGGACTCGCATCGTTCGGAAATACCCGTGCATAAGGGTAATCCTCCGGCAGCACGTCAATAACGCAGCCCGCAAGGAACGGCATACCCTTAGCAAGACACTCTCTGGACTTGAGCGCCCCCATTTTTCCAAAAAAATGCAGCTTATACATGCCGAAGGAAATCAGCGCGATGTCACATCTGTCATACAGCTCGTCAAGCGGCTCCCCCACCATGGTCGAATAGAAATGCACATACGTTTCCAGTCCGTATTTACGTGTCAGTTCCTGATACAACGGCTTTTCCGGCCCGTCTCCCACCAGATGCAGATGCACCTGATATTCCTGCGACCCGCCCGAAGCATAATATTGGCGCAGCCCCTCAATGATACGCTCATAGCCATGATGCCGCTGCATAAAAGCCACGCCGATCAGGTTAATCTGCCTCTCTGAAAAGGCGCCACCCACCTTCGGAACGCTCTCCACATGGATGCCATTGTAGGTGCAGATTGTGGGAACGCCAAATATCTCCCTGTCCTGTGTATAAGTCACAAAACGGTCCACATATTTCTTCAGCTGAGGCCGGTAAATCCTCTCTTTGATATAGAAAGGCCACGCATTCCACTTTCCAAAGTCGTCCCCATCATAGGGATATGTGAACACCTCAACGACAATTTTGCACGCCGGATACTGTTCCTTCATTTTCTTCCAAAACCTGACGTATGCCCTATCCGCAACAGTACGCCTGACATACACAAAATCGGGATGATCAAGCAGCGCAAAAGCCTCTTCATAATCCCTTGCAATGGAAGCCGTTGGAAACAGTCCCATTACTCTCTGTGCAAGCGTCCTTTCCGGCGTCCCGACCTCGATCTCCTGCATGGCAAAATACCTGCGAAACTCCTCCATCTGCATGTCTATTTTCTTACTGACACCGATGGACTGACGCCCCTGAAAATGAAGGTAAAAACCTTTTTTCATCATAGCATACTCCCTTTCTAATTGCAAACGCCACAGGTCTCACCCGTAGTACATCGACCTGCCAAACTTTCCTCTGTGAAAATCCCTGATGCCGAGCCAGCTCGCCCTGGCTAGCGCCCCCTTTCCCCGCAGAAGCCACAAAAGGCAGCAGGCCGTCCGGTTTACTGCATAGTAGACAAGAAAAAGGGGATAACGCCATCCCTGATGCAGGCGGCTGCACAACAGCCAGTTCCTGGCTATATAGTAAGCGCAAAGAGGGCTGTCCGCCCCTTTGGAACTGGCCCCCACCTTGTGATACATCACTGCCCGCGGACAGTAATAGATCTCGATTCCAAGCTTTTGCAGGCGGAAACTGTATTCCGTATCTTCATAATAGAGGAAAAACCGCTCATCCAGCAGACCTGCCTGCCGGATGACCTGCATGGGCAGAAGCAGACAGCATCCCGTGGCAAAGAAAGTCCTGCGCTCCTCATCGTACTGTCCCCTGTCCTCCTCATCCAGCCCGATATGCCTGACCTTACGTACCACAGGCGACACGCTTCCTCCCGCAGACCAGATCCGTTCACGGGCATCGCTGTAATAAATCTTTGGCACAATCATGCTGTCCGGATGTCTCTTTGCACACGCAAGAAGCTCCCGAAGCATGGTCTCCCCGATCTCGGTATCGTTGTTTAACAGCAGGACAACGTCCGCTCCCCACGCCTTCGCCCTTCGGATCCCCACATTGTTCGCACGGGAAAATCCGTAATTGTCATCCAGGCCGACCATTTCTACCTGTTCTTCCTTTGCGTACCGTTCCCGAAGCGCCTGTACGGAACCGTCTGCCGAGGCATTATCCACCACAATGATCCGCACCTCGCCGTCTATCCGATTTGCGCGCACGGATTCGATACACGCCTCGTTATAGTCTTTTCCGTTATAGTTCACTAAAATGACCGCCAGTTTCATGCCTGTAACCATACTCCCTTCCCAGCTTGCGGATATGTACCCTCAAGGATGAATTTCCAACCATATCACCCAAGCAGTTTTGACAGCACCCGATAATATTTCCTTGTCAGTTTCATCTGATCGTACACGCCAAAGTCCATCTCTCCAATCCTGTCAGCCGGGTTTTTCATCGCCTCTATCCACGCCGCCGCATCGTAAGGATCTCTCACATAATTGGCCTTGCCCTGCGTTACCTCCGGAATGCAGGCCCTGTCTGTGGTCACGACCACCGCGCCAAAGAGCATGGCCTCGATGGGTGGCATCCCAAATCCCTCAAACACACTGGGAAAGAGAAATGCCCGGCAAAACTGATATAACGTATTTCTCTCCTCGTTCTCCACAAATCCCGTGAACGTAATCTCCCGCTCCAATCCCCTCTCCCTGATCTGCCGCTCCAATTCTTCCCTGCCCGCCCCGTTCACGCCGGAGATGAGAAGCCGGCAGGGCAGATCGATGTTTTCCCGCCTGATCCGCTCCATAACCGCAAGCAGCGTCTTTAAATTCTTGTGGGGAATCATCTGGGCAACCGTATAGTAGTATGCCTTTTCCCCGATCTGATACTTCTCCGACAGCCGTTCAAAAGGAACCGTCTGCCCTCTGTCCACGGTAATCGGATTGTAGATCGTGGTGATGTGCTCCGGCTTTACCCGGTATCTTTTGACAATATCCTCCTTCACCCAGTCCGAGATCGCGATGATATGTCTGGAGCAATGCACGTCAAGCCACCAGCACAGTCTGGAATAGGCAATCTCATGAAAAGGATGGTACTGCGGATAATGCGCTGCCTGTAGATCGTGGATCGTATTTACATAGGTGACGCCGCCGTTAAAAAGCGGCCTGCAGTACACGGGTGTAAAGCATTTACGGATTCTCCTCTTTCGCAGAAACCGGTTCTGGCAGAAAAACTGCCAGAGAATGCGTCCGGCGATATTCGCAGAGATTACGTCCGTCTCCAACAGCTCTATCCGCTCATCCTGCGCATAGTGCCGGAATGTCTCACGATTGTCCGCAGACACCAGTAAAAAAAGGTGAAAAGGCTCCTCCAGTTGTAAGAAGCCGTCCAACAGATTCCTGATATAAAATTCTGTCCCGCCCACTTTTCTGGGGCGGAGCCAAAGCAAGTCCACCGCTATGTCGAGCATATTTTCCCTCTCTGTCCCTTTTATTCCGCCCCGGAAGATATGTGGCTTCTTCCGTAGACCGTCACATCTTCCAGGATTGGCGCCGTGCCGTCGAACAGTTCTCCCTCCTCCGTATACCAGCCGTCAAACACCCGGTCCGCGTCCATATGGCCCGGCTCCCCTATGGGCAGGCTCTCAATCTTCTCTGCCCTGATCACGCTCACATACATATCTTTGTGATATTCCTCCGCGATAAAATGTATCGTGCACAGTTCCTTCCGCTCTATCCAGACTTCGTCCAGAAATGCCTTCCGCGCTGACAGAAAATCCCGGATTCTCCAGATTTCTCCCGAAAAATCAACTTCTCCGTAAATTTCTTTCCATCGGATCCGGTCCATATTCGCGGACACATAGATCTCCGATACATATTCGTCAATTTTACTCTCCTGAATCGTCTGAAAATAATCGGAAAAGAATGCCTGATAACATGACGACACCATCTGCCGGAACTCGGGATGGGCATTCAGATACCAGAAAAGCGTGGTGGTCTCATCCCTCTGTGTCAGATAGCACAAATCCCGGGTTGTCCCGTCAATCCCATACAGCCTGCCATAGGCTTTGTCATAATCCCACACAGGGCCGGCAAACAGCCCTTTGTTTTCCGGCTTGTAAAAAAAGGAGCTGGTTGCGCCGCCGCCCTTATTTTTACTCAATTCCTCCACAATATATTTTCTGGCATAAGATTCCAGATCGATATAATCTGAATAGCCAAGCCCGGTGTCAGGGTTGACGCCGTCTGGCGCCGTGACCGCTTTTTCCATATCATTCATCAGCACGCTGATATAATCCACCTGCGCTCTCGACGCGTATTTCGGATTTTTAATCGTATACTGATCGCCCAATAACGTTGTCCTGAATCCGCTGATCTCATTCACATATTTTTCGGACACATCCCGCTCCAACAGATAGCCGCCAGTCAGCTTCGCAGGTTCCACAGACAACTCGACGCCCTTTTGGTTCCCCGTATCAAAACGCGCACAGTCTTCTATGGCCTTATTGAGTTTCCTGTTCTGTTCCCCAAGATCAGCGACAGGAATCCTCTCCGGATCGATTTCCACTTTCTCACACAACTGATACATACCATGGTACCGGTTGTTGATGTAGAGATCAATATACTGTGACTCCGGGGAACCCTCCATTCCCGCCGCAATCGCCATCTCGTAGGTAATTTTGTTCCGAATATAAGAGCGGTCCTCCACATTGCTGAGCAGAATCCAGTTATCCGCACTGCCCATGCCGAACAGATCCGCCCGGGTTTTCAGTTTGATGCCGTAGGACTTCTTGGGATATGCCCATGTGGAATTTCCCCGCCCGGAAATGCGGTCCAGCCTGTCCGCGCACACCAGATCCCCTCCCGCGTCAAACAGGACTATCCTGCCCTTCTCTTCATAATTTTTGTCCGCATCCAGCATCTCCATTGACCCGCTCTCTGTCTCCAGAAACAAAGCCGGGAGGTTTGCCGAATGCATGACCACCATGGTCTGTTGTGCCGTTTCCCTTCCCTCCCTGTCATAAAAACTCACGGCATAAGGTTCGTCATACACCAATGCACCGATGTCCTCGCCGCTTTTTAATGAGATCTCCTCTTCCCCTCTGGCAAAGACCGCCCTGTCCGCTCCCACAAAAGAGATTTTCACATCGCCCGCATTCGCATAGGAAGGCAGAAAAAGATACGCTGACTGTTCCGTATTTTCCGTAAAGCAGCGGATCTCCTGCTCTGGTGCAGTATTGCCAATCACAAAGCAAAGGCTTTCCAGACAGTCTCCGTCAGACTGCTTCCGGTCATATGCCGCCCTTTCCCACGCCACTGTTGCAATGACCAATATGATAAGAAGAATCCCACGTGTTACGTGCCGTATCGTCCTGTATGACATATCCGTCCCATGCTCCTTGTCTTTACACCTCGTGGCTTTTACTGTACACAGTGATATCTTTCAAAACCGGAATTGTGGCATCGAAAAGTTCGCCCTCCTCCGTAAACCAGCCGTCAAACATAAGGTCTGCGCTCACGGTTCCCGGCTTGCTCCCCGGCAGTTCCTCCAGCATCCTTCCCGCAATCACGCTCACATAATGTTCTTCTCCTGTCTCCGAGACAAAGGTGACCGTACACACTTCCTCCTTTTCTGTCCAGATTTTATCCAGAAACTGCTTGCGGGACAAAAGAAAAACTTTGATTTTTTCTGTCTCATCATCGAAGTTGTAAGGCTCCTCTTCCCCGTCCTTCCATCTGACCTGATCCATGGCAACGGACGCCCGAATTTCTGACGCATATTCGTCTATTTTCGTATCCACAATCTCCCGCATATAATCCGAGAAAAACTCCCCGTAGTACGCTGACACCGCCTCCCGGAAGTCAGGATGCCTGTTTAGCCGCCAGAAAAGCGTCGTCGGATTGTTGTCCCTGAGTGTCAGGTAGCACAGATCCTGCGTGGACTCATTTAATCCTGTTATGCTTGCGTATGCCTTATCATAATCCCACACAGGACCGGCAAACAGCTTTGTGCTGACCGTATCCTGCGGTTTATAGAAAAAGGAACTGGTTGCGCCTGCTCCATTGTTCTTTGTCAGCTCCTCCAGAATATATTTCTGCGCAAAAGACTGCAGATCGATATAATCCGTATAACTCATCCCGGTATCCGGATTGATACCGTCCTCCGAAACAATGGCTTTCTCCATACCGTTCACAAGACCGCTGATATAATCCACCTGCGCCTCGGATGCGTGTACGGGTTCCTTGATCGTATACAGATCTCCCAGACTGTCCGTGATAAATCCACTGATTTCCTCCCGGTATTTCTCCGGCACATCCCGCTCCAGAAGATATCCTCCCGTCAGATCCCCCGGCTCCGTGAAAAGCGCTGTCCCCTTCCGCTTTTCCATATCAAAATGTCCGCACTTCTCTATATCCCTGTTAAGCTTTCTATTCTGTTTTTCCAGATCAGCAATGGGTACTCTCTCCGCGTCAATTTCCACCTTCTCGCAAAGCTGATACATACCGTGATATGTATGGTTAATATAGAGATCGATATACTGCGACTCGGGCGATCCCTCCATCCCGGCCGCAATCGCCATATCATAGGTGATTTTATTGCGGATATAGGCAGGGTCTTCCACGTTGCTGAGTAAAATCCAATTATCGGCGGTTCCCATGCCGAACAGGTCTTCCCTGTTTTTCAGCCTGATCCCATACGACTTCTTCGGATGCGCCCAGGTAGAATTTCCGCGCCCTGAAATACGGCTCAGCCTGTCCACGCACAACACGCTGCCATCGGCGTCAAACAGGACAATTTTCCCTTTTTCCCTGTAATTTTTATCTGCATCCAGCATTTCCATCGATCCGCTGTCCGTCTCCAGAAAAGCGGCCGGAAGATTGGCCGACTGCATGACAACCATCCTCTGCTGCGCCAACTCCCTTCCCTTCCTGTCGCAAAACCGCATCCGATAGTCCCCGCCGCCTGCCAGCCCGCCTATGCTCTCGCCGCTTTTCAGCGTAATTTCCTTATCTTCTCCTGCGAAAACAACCCGGTCTGCACCCGCGAACAAAATCTTCACGTCGTTCATATTCGCATAGGAGGGTAAAAACAGATAGCTGGTCTGCTCCGGCTCGTCCGTAAAGCATTCAATTCTCTGCTCTGACGAAACATTGCCGACAACGAAACTGAGGTTTTTCATATAGTCGCCGCTTCTCTGTATCCGTGTATTTGCCGATCTCTCCATAACCGCCACAGCCGCAATCAGGAGAACAAGCATAATCCACAATATTCCCCGCCGTTTAATCCTGTATACCATATCTGTTCCCATACTCCTTACGGTTTATTCCTGATCGTGCGCTGCCGCACAATCCCTTTCCAAATCCCGTACACGTTTGTCTAAAATCGCCAGTTCCTGTGTCAGCGTTCTGAGCTTGCGGTTCTGTCTGGAAGCAATCGACGTCAGTGACAGCAGGATCAATATGATGAACCCGATACAAAAGAGAAACAGACCGTTCATATTGTCCTGAATGCCAAAGATACGGATCAGCCGCGTCAAGAGCTCCGGCACAACAACAAGAATCCCCATGACGCCTCCCGCTACCAGCCATAAAAGCGTATACTTTAAATTGAGCGCTTTCTGTTTCAAAAAGTACAGGATCACCAGAAAATAACTGACCACCACGATAATCAGCGTCACACGCAAATGACTCGGTATCATACTCTCTTTCCCCTCCTAACGCCATAGCTGAGCCTGCAAAGCAAAATCGCCAATGTCACTTTAATCATATAGTAGATGGACTTCTTAAAGGTAATGGAGCTGACGCCTCCCTCTCTGGCCCGCATCTGCACCGGTATCTCGCGAACTCTGCCAAGGTGCATAATCGCGGAGACAATGGCCTCCGGCTCCGGGTAATCCATGGGATAGTCCTTGCTGTATATCTCGATAAACATACGGTTCACCGCCCGGTAACCGCTGGTAACATCCCTGATCCGTTGCCCTGTGGTGATCCATATCAGGGCGCTTAAAATATTGATACCTGTCCTGCGGCTCGCGGAGGTCTGGAATCCCTCCTTCTCCAGAAAGCGTGAACCGATTACCACATCCGCTTCATCTTCCATAATCGGCTCCAGAAGCTTCTCCAGATAAGCCGCATCGTGCTGCCCGTCGCCGTCCATCTGCACCGCAACGTCATAATTATTTTTGTATGCGTAGATATAGCCTGCCTGCACTGCACCGCCGATCCCCATATTGATGGATAGGTCCAGATAACGAAAGTTCTCCTGCTCGCAGATGGCAAGCGTCCTGTCTGTGGAGCCGTCGTTGACTACCAGATAATCATACTGTGGAGCCTGCTCCATCATATTTTTCACCACATGAACAATACTTTCGGCTTCATTGTACGCCGGTATGATGACCAGAATCTTTTTATTTTCCATAACCAACTTTCCCCGCTCTATGCCTCCCGGCCGTCCTCATCCCCCGGTGAAAACCTCCGCCGGATAAAATTCCTGACACGCACAAGCCACAACTGCCTGAGAAGCAGATAAAACGCAATATAAAAGGGTCCAAAATTGTACACCAGATACCGCTGCTGCCCAAAAAATATCAAAGATATGATAAGCACCACTACCACGTTCGTCCCAAGCACAAGTGCCATCATTTCAGCGGCTTCCTTCCGCACGCGCACATCTGCGTACCCCCATATCATCAAAGCAAACGCCACTAAATACAAAAGGGCCGTCACCAGATGGCAGAAGCCATAGAGCGGTGCAAACTGAAAAAATACCGTACTGATGAAGGCCTGCGGCAAAAGCATCAGCGTATGGTATAAAAATCTTCCAAAATGTGCCCTGATCAGTGTCAATCCTATGGTCTGCAGATGGGAAGTCCTGATTTCGCTGAACTGCTCCGACAGAATAATCTCAGGCGCATATTCCACATAGTATTCGGAGGGCGTAAAGAAACAGGTCAAACCAATCTTTCCGATTCCCCCCACAATGTCCTTCCACATCCACAGGCCTTCATCTGCATAGACATAACGCTGCTTTTCAGCGTCCACCGCTTCATAGAGGGCCAGATAGAGCCCCTTTAACACCGGGTCCTGAAACAGCGCTGCATCCTCATAGTCCGCCTCGTACATACCTCTGGAAAAAATCAGCGTCATATACTGGCTGGTACTAAAGCTCTTATCAACCGACGCTGCCTCTGCGGCCGCTTCTCCACCGGACAGTTCCTCCTCCGGCGCGTCTGCCGCAATTTCTTCCCCCGGTTCTCCCTCCTCAGCTTTTGCCGCTTCCGCCGCCTCCTGTTTCTGCCTGTCTTCCTCCAGAGCGATCTCATAAACCTCCGGCCACTGTACTTTCAGTCCAAACCTGTTGAAGGGATGCTCCGGCTGCAGCATAATCCGATAGCCCCCGATCACCCCGAGCACCAGAAAAATGCCCGCCACACTGACAGCCACACAGCCTGCAGCGCCTGCCAGAAATCGAAGCGCCTTTCTTCCCCTGCCCGGCACTTTCCCCCGCATGCACACCAGATAGAGGAACACAATCCCGCACACGCCGAAAAGGATCTGAAGCTGGGAGCGGACTGCGGAAAGGAACAGCGTCAAACCAAAAGCGCCCGCAAACCAAATATAACTTTTATCCCAGACCGCCTTGAGCAAAACCGCCAGAAACAGATAAAAGAGAGAATAGGCAATCCCCTCCGTCAAAATCGCCTGCGTCATCACCACCGGCATCTCAATGGTGTAAGGATACAGCGCAAAAAGACAGAGCAGAACTCCTTCCACGGGATGAAGCCCAAACCGTTTTCTCACTGTCTCCTCCAGCACCGTCACCGCAAAAGCCGCCAGAAGGCTCTGTTCTGCGACAACCGCCCACAGATACCAGCTATCCCCAAAAAAATATTGATTTACAAGCAGAAAAATCGGATAGGCTGGCATAACACCCTCATGCCACCTGATCCGCATATAACTCCCGCTGTCATCAAACAACACCGGCCCGTCATGCCCCAGCCATAAGAAGAGAAGAAGCAGGACGGCAAACACAGGCAGCCGGAATCTGTATTCAGATATAAACCGTTTTCCCTTTTCCCTCAAAGTGCCATTCCTTTCTAACCATAGAGCAGGATATGTCTCGAAATCTGACAGGCATTTAACACAACTCCCACTCCCATACAAAACCACAGGAAACGCCTGTAAAGCGCAGGCCATTTTTCCTCCCCGCCTTCCATCAGCATTACAATGAGCAAAATCATCGCCATGTACAGATAAATCATCGTCCGCAGAATGGAGGCGATCACTGTCGGCGTAAGCCCCACCGCGATCTCGGGAAGACAGGCCAGAAGCAGGACAGCCACTGCAGTCCATTTTGCCCTTCCCTTGCGAAACAGTGTCCAGAACACGACAGCAAACCAGACAGCCGCCGTTAAAAGCAAAAGCCCCTGCTCCACTTTATCAGGCCATTCTTTCGGAAGAGGCGCCGGCACCTGATAGGTGAATGTACGCCATCCCAAAAGATAATTAACCATAAACCAGCCCGTCCACGCCACATCCGTCAGTACGGGCAGTGCGGCCAACAGCCGCTTTCCCGCCGGCTCTCCTCTCCACGAGTAAAAGATAACGGCATTTAAAATAAAAAATACCGGGCTCGGCAGGGATACAAAATGCATAAAAGAGGAGAGAATCCCCATGCGCAGCTTATCCGGAAAAGTCAGTTCAAAATATTCCGGCATCCAGTCCTCCGCATCACTGACAGGCCGCACACGGTTCCCCGGACAGTTCAGGATATAGAGCAGGAAAAGCACTGTCAGTCCCATGCAGATCCAGACCACTGCCGGACATCTCTTTTTATGTTGAAAACAATAGATCACAAGTCCAGTTTCTATCAGGAACAGAATCGCCGCCATAGATTCAAAACTGGCGCAGTAGAGAACGGACAATGCCGCGCACAAAATTTCCCCCCTGGACAGGTTCTGTTCCAGCATTCCCGCCTTCAACATACGGTTGATCACGTAAAGTCCCAACGCCAGCACCCAAAGATAATTGGTTGTGGTGGCAATCCATCCGGTCTGGGCCATGATGGAAAAGGGAAAAGCGCAAAGCAAAACCGCTGTCAGAAGATACGTTTTCTTTTCCCTCAGGTCAAAGAGATGTTCCAGTATCCAGACCAGATCACAGTACAGCAGGGCAATCATGGCAAGATTCAGGCTTTTCCACACAACGGCAGGCCAGGTTGTCAGAAACGGCAGCGCCAGTTCAATGGTAATCCGTGACGACCAGATCTCATATCTGGTCATCGTATATTGAATCAGGTTATTCTGATATTCTCCCAAAATCCGCGCAAACTGCGCATCGTCCCAGTAAGTTGGCGAAAGAAATATATGAAATGGCAGATAAAAGAGCAGCAGCCCGATCAACGCCCTGTATTTGGTTTGTAAACGCTTCATGCCCTTTTCCTCTTTTACTCTCAATACACCGGTCACAGTTCTGCGAACACCTCGTCCTTACTCTTCTCCGACACCTTGCCGTCGCTCACCTCATAGATCACATCCACATTGCGGATCGTGGTAAGTCTGTGGGCAATGATAATCATGGTCTTCATTCCCTGCAGATGTTCAATAGCCTCCATGACCGCCGACTCCGTCTCATTGTCCAGCGCGGAAGTCGCCTCATCCAGCACCAGAATCTCCGGATCGTGATAGAGCGCTCTGGCTATGCCGATACGCTGTCTCTGTCCTCCCGATAACCTGACGCCCCTGTCTCCTACAATTGTGTCCAGCCCATGAGGCAGACTTTCAATAAACTCCTTAAGCTGCGCTTTCTCCACAGCCGCCTTCACAGCCGCCTCGTCAATCTGCTCCTCCTGCACGCCGAACGCAATGTTATTGCGGATCGTATCGTCAGAGAGATAGATTGTCTGGGGGATATAACCCACCTGCGCGTGAAAGGTCTTCGCCTGCTCATGGATGTTGATCTCATCCGCCATCACCGCACCCTTTACAGGCGTCAGAAGTCCCAATATCATGTCCACCATAGTGGTTTTTCCCGACCCGGTAGAACCGATAAAGGCTACGGTAGTGCCCTTTCTGATCGTGAAACTTACGTCGTCGAGCACCCACTCCTCCGTGTCCGGATAGTGGTAGGAGACTCCCTGTATCTGAATGCCCTTCTGTAGTCTCCAGTCATCTTTCCGCTCCTTACTGTCATTCCCGGCCAGGCCTTCGATCCCCACCAGATCATGATAGACCAGTTCCACGGAGGGAAGCGCATAGAGCATGTTCGACGCATGCTCGTTGATCCGCCCGACGCTCGGCATCAGCCGCATGGCCGCCACCGCAAAAGCGGCAAGCTGGGATATGAAGTAAACGGAATCCGCCGCGCCAAAAAGCAGTTTGACGATCACCGCGACCAGAAGTCCCGTCATGGAGACGGCCTCCACCGTGTACTTCGGAAGAATCGAAATCGTTCTGGCAATGCGCAGCCCTCTCGCGTATTTTTTCCAGTATTTTCGGAACTCGTCGGTAAAATACGCCTCCCGCTCGAGAATCTTAATTTCCTTAATCCCGCCAAGGGCCTGGTTCATCCACTGAAAAATTTTTCCCTGATAGCCCTGATTTTCAAATCCAAGCCGGCGGCTGTATTTTCTGGTTATCAGCAGAAATCCGCCCACAAAGACCGCCAGAAATCCCAGCACAATGATGGTGATGGATTTGCTGATAACAAGCAGGTAAATCACCAGCACCGCCGAGACTGCAAGCTCGGCCAGAAGCTCCAGCGCATAAAGGATGACCTGCATAAACCGGGACGTGTCCTCGTGAAGGGTTCTCTGTAAAACCGCAATGTTATTGTTCAGATGAAACGTATAGGGCTCCTTCATGTAGGCAGCGAGCAGTCTTGTAGAAAGTTTCATCTGTGTGTTATAGGAAAATCGGAAAATGTAGTCCTTCTCCAGAATCAGGTACCCGTTTTTGAGCACATAGATTCCGATAATGCCCACGGCAACCAGAACCGTAAAGCTCTTGGTGGAGTGGAAGCCAAACAGCTCATAGACCGCTCTCAGATACCATGTCGTCTGAATGTTTCCGGGATTTTGGAGCACATCAATGAAGGGCACGAAGACCATCACCGCAATCAGTTCCAGAAAACTCCCAACCACAATGGCCGCCGTGAGAAGCGCAATTTTCCACTTATCCCTTTTGTCAAATATATAGCCAAGTTTGGAAAGCAGAGCCGTCTGCTTTTTCTCTCCCATTTTCCTCATACCGTAACTTGCCTTTCTGTCCCGTTTCCATTTTCCTGTGCACGCCTGCCCACAAAACATCCGCGTCACTCAAAGAGCGCCCGGCATAGGTTGCTGTGGGAATCCTGCCCGCTGATCTTTCTGGCCGGTATCCCCGCCCAGGTTGTCCCAGGCTCCGTAATATCCGCCGTCACCACCGCATTGGCTCCCACGGCCACATCATCCGCAATGCGCACGGGGCCGATCACCTTTGCGCCGCTTCCGAAATAACAGTTGTCCCCGATCAGGGCCGCCTCATGGCTTCCGTTCGTCGCGCCGATGGTCACGCCCTCCTGTAAGCGGCAGTTCCTGCCGGCCCTGGCGTTTCCGTGCACAACGATAGTCCCGTAATGGGGAATGGAAAGCCCCGGCCCAAACACATTGGCCGGTATCGTCATACCCAGTCTCACACTGAGACGGTGAAACCGGAACTTGTGATATTTTCCGATCAATAAAGCCGGCAGACCACTCCTGCAGTTGCTGTCATATTCTACCTTGCGCAGAAGCCTCTCAAATTTCCAGATTTCATCCCCAAACAGCCGCGGATGCCTGTCCTTTTTCCTGCCAAGGGCGATCCTGTCCTGTTCCAGATAATATTGATACGCTTTTTTGCTGTCTATCATAGCCACACCTTAACCTGAGAAAGATATTCCTGGTATCCCGCCTCCCGATTCGCCGCCTCACCCTCGGCCTCATGCTTTTCCAGCCTGCATTTTCCGGGAGAACGTCTCACATACCACTCATACTCTATATCCATATTGCCTATATCCAGTACACGATAGCCCCTTTTGAACAGTTCCACTGCCAGAAATTTTGCGGCCACGCCCACCGACAGCAAAAAAAGTCTGTCCCTGTCATAGCCAAGGCACGCCTCCAGAATTTCGGACAATGCCCCGTAAGCGTCGCTGGGCGGGCAGATAATTCTCTCAACGCTGTGCGCCGTATCGAGCAGATCGTTACCGACGCCGTTGTGCGTCCGTGTACCCTCCACAATAACAACGTCTCTATTTTCCCATATTTTTCTGATTTTAGCAAACTGCGCGCCGACACAGCCCCGGTCCTCCAGATAATAATAGCAGCGCGAAACAAAAGTGCTGTAGTAAATCCGTTCCGGATTACAGTATTTTTCGTAGGTTTTCCGGCAAAAAAGCAGGTGATCCTTCCAGAACTGTCTGCTGGCCTTCCGATGATCGGAAAGTGTCTCAAAAATCCCCGGTATGGTCACGATCAGATCATCCTCAGTATAGCGTAAAATCTCCGCCAGTCCCATGGCAATCTCCGGGCTTGCCTTCTGCAGCATCAGATCGCCGCCCTTAATCATGACAATCTCTCCGTCCCCGAAGCGTACCATGCTCTTATCTGTATGCAGGAGCTCGTCTATGGTCTCATCTACCGTATGCACCTGTATGCGGTTGTGCAGGATGCCCTTTTCATAAAGAAAGTAAGCAATCGCCGCCAAAATATCCTTTATTTTCCGTTTCATTTTCCTATCTGGTCTCTCATCCCCATAATCGTTTCAAAATAGCTTTTATAATTGTATTTTTCCGTAAGCGCACGGTATCCCGCCGCTCCCATCTCTTTCATCCGCTCCCTGTCGGAAAGCATGCGGTCCAGCTTATCCTGAAAATCATTCCCATCGCAGTCCCTGAACCAGAAACCCGTGACGCCGTCCTCCACGTAGCAGGCGGTGCCGTTGGTATCGCTGACAATGACAGGAAGCGAATAGCTCATGGCCTCCAGCTGGGATACCGACGCCATTTCCAGGGTACTCGGAATCACATACAGATCCGCCGCCAGATATTCCCGTTCCATATCGCGTCTGGCCACGTTCGTCTTCACAACCGCCATATCCTCCATATGATGCTCTGCCACGTATCTTCTGACCTGTTCACAGTATTCCTTTTGAAAATGGTTGGTGGCTTCCCCAACCAGCGTCACATGTATCTCATACTTATCCTTAAGCTGCCGCGCCGCCTGTAGGAGCATCAGATGATGTTTCCTGATTTCATACTTGCCGATGCAGAGAATATGTATTCTGCCATCCGCAAAATACGTCCGTTCCTCTGGCGCTCTCTGCGGATTGACCACAAAAGGCACGAAATAGTCGTTCTTCCGCACAACCGTCCCCGGCTTTTTGGCCCCCATCACAGGCGTCATGCGAAGCGCAGGCGTCATACGCGCCACCAGCCGGTGCGCAAAATCCGTCTTCGGCGGTTCGGACCAGAGCGGATTCTGGTTGTAGAGAATGCAGGGATAGCCCTTCTTTTTGCAAATGTGGTATGCGGCCATAGAATACACGGACCGCTCCCTCAGAATCACCAGATCAGGGGCAAACTCGCAGATCAGGCGTTTTAACTTTCCCATGGGCGGGAATCCGTGCTGGATCTTAAAGACAATGGCCGTAGGGTCTTTCCTGTGGATCACCTTCACATACAGAAAATCGATCAGCCGGTAAAGCGCGGAATAACCCAGCACAATGGGCGTCACACAGCTATAATCCTCGATCAGCGCCGCATAATGGCTGATAAAGCGCACCTCATGGCCCTCCTGCACAAGTCCCTTCATAATATCCATCTGGTTTGTATGGTAACGGGGTGCTACATAGAGAAATTTCATATCTTCCTCCGAAACATCATTACTTCTGCCCTATATACTTGTTCTCTTTCAGGCTGTACCTGCCGCCCTTCAAAAATTTATGCTTCACAACCCACCACCCGGGTACCCAGATATACTTGTGCATAGCCGGTGAGGCGCTGCCGATCATCCAGCAGTTACGGTCGCAGTTTCTGGTGCATTCCCGCACCTTCTCTGCCTGTTCGGAATGCCACAGTTCCTCCCATGACTGTTCCCGCAGATTTCCCATGACCGCCTTCTTTTCCATTCCGTTACAGGGAATTACATCGCAGAAAGGATCAATGAAAAATGCATTTTTTGACATATCGCAGGGCAGAAGCCTTTTGTTGCCATAAATATAATTGATCAGTCCATGATTAAAGTAAGCGCGGAACCACTTTTTGGGCGACCTGCTCTTTAGCAGCTCGTTGATCAACTTCTCAAAGTTCTGCGCCACCTTGTATTTATCGTCAATTTTGTTATCCGTTTTGCGGAAATAGAAAGAATTGTGCAGGGTCGCCGTGGCAAACTCCATCCCCATTTCGTTGGCGATGTTGTAGAGAGGCACCAGATCCCCGCAGTTCATATCCTGTACCGTCATACCAAACCCAACGTCGGGATGTTTCATCTCCACCAGCGTCTTCAGCGTCTGGTATCCCCTGTTAAATCCGTCGGGAATCCCGCGGATTTTATCGTTCGTCTCCTGCAGCCCTTCTATACTGATGCGGATTCCCACTTGCGGAAATTCCTTACACAGTGCGATGATCCGATCCGTAAAATAGCCGTTGGTAGATATGACAATCCTGTCAGATTTTTTATACAGTTCACGTACAATATCAGGAATATCCTGCCTGATAAAGGGCTCGCCGCCCGTAATGTTGGTGAAAGCCATCTCCGGCAGTTTTTTGATATCCTCCAGCGTGATCTCCTCCTCCGGTCTGGTGGGGTCGCGGAAGCAGTCGCACATGTTGCAGCGCGCATTGCACCTGTATGTCACAATCACGGTTCCGTATAATGTTCGTCTCGCCATATGTTTTCCTCATTCCATGATAAAATCAGATACGCATGAATTTGCCAGGGAATTTGCTGCTTCGCAGCGCAAATCCGGCGCGGGAAACGCTTTAATCAGCGTTTCCCCAAGTATACACTTTCCTCACTATTTTATCACAGTATTGCTCCACTGTGTCAAAATTTATATCCCTGCAGTTCTCCCGGTACTCCCTGCACAGTTCCGGCTGTTCCCAAAGTTCTCTGATATGGGCTGTCAGCTCCTGCGCGTCGCCGCCCCGGAAAAGTTCTCCCGTTCTGCCCGCCTGCACCAGTTCCGGCGCGCCGCCCAGATCCGAGACAAGCACGGGCGTACCGTATATCTGCGATTCCATCACGGAAAACGGCCCGTTTTCATACCACTCGGAAGGATAGACGGAAAACCGTGCCCCGGCTATCAGCCTGTACAGGGCCTCTCCTGTCACAAATCCCTTGTTTTCTACATTTTCCACCTGATTGATCTGCGGTTCCAGAGGGCCTGATCCGGCAAAGACAAAAGGAATCTCCGGCAGGGCCCGACAGGCGGCAAGCAGTGTCCCTATGCCCTTCTCCTCGGAAAACCGTCCGAAGTAAAGCACATAATCCGCCGCCTCTTTCGCCGCTGCGGTCCCCTGCTCCTTTCCACCTGCGCCATCGCCCTGTTTTTTTACAGACTCAGAAGTCCTTTCAACAAAATTCCGTAGCATTACAGTCTTTTCTGCCAGAAGAGGGTTGGTGTCCAGCTGTTTTTTCATAAATTCGCTGGGACAGATAATCACATCAACCATACCGTAGGTTTTCCGCCGTGCATAAAACTTTGCCTCAATTGTTCCAAGCAGGCTTTTGATCCGTGAATTGTGAATACACCGGTTTTTGCTGCACGCGCCAAAACGCCCGCCCCTGCACGCAAAGCAGATCTTTCCCGTAGCGGGAATCCGCATCATGTGATTGGGGCATACCCACTGGTAATCATGGGCCGTATACACAATCTTCACTTTGCGTCCCGCCTTTTTCTCATAGGACCGGACCGCATAGATCACCGAGGGGGTGAGCTGGAAGTTGATATTATTGAAATGCACCACATCAGGGTTCATGTCTTTTAACACGGTCTCCATCTTCCGTTTTGCCTCGAAAGAATAGATGATCTGGAACGGATAGAGCAGCTTTTGCAGCTTTCCCGTATGAAAATCCATATCGGTGGTGTAACACTGCGCATGATTTCCGACAATGCGCCCGGCATGTTCCATACCGAAATACTGCACCTCATGGCCTCTTTTCTGTAATTCTCCCCCCAGCCGGAAAATATAAGTCTCCGAGCCGCCGTTAGGATATAAAAATTTGTTAACCATCAGAATCTTCATAGAATACTTCCGTCTCCCTCTACTCCCACTTCGCATTGTACAGTTCCATATCCTCGTAAACCGGAATGTAACCGCTGTAGGGCTCTCCGCTCCTCCGATAAGTCCACCCCTGATATTTAGACGCGTCATATTCCGGCGTATAGGAAAGCTCCGATCCGTCCGGCACTTGCAGGGTTTCCACCACACCCTCATAGACAGAGAAGGTGACCTGATGCATTTCCCCGCTTTGGGGAGCCGAAAAGGGCTCATGGAACACGCCCCATCTGGCGCAGAGACAGTTGAGCCGGTTTGCAAGAAAGAACTTTGTGTAATTGACACTCGCGTCATAATTTTCATATCGTGTGAAACTGCCCTCGGATTCCCGCGTACTTCTCCAGCGCGCATCATCCATGCTGACAGAAGCCCTGATCCGCTCCGCATACCCGTCTATCCCCACACTCAAAAGCCGTTCAAAGAAGGGCATCATCCCCGCATATTCCTCCACAATGCACTGATACAGTTCAGGCGTCTCATAAAGTTTCTGATACCAGTTAAGGGCAATCAGAAGCCGCTCATTATTGTGCACATCCGTCTCTGTATAGTCTATATAGGCACTGCCGCTGCCGCTGGTCTCCCCAAAGGCGTTATCATAATCCCACGGCGGACCGGAATACAGCTTCCCGTCGCCCCTGTCCTTATAAAAAAACATGCTGGTCGATCCTGCGTCCATCTCCAGGGCGATCTCATCCACCAGAAACCTTTTGGCAAAACTTGTGATATCCAGCCTCTCCCAAACCCCGGCGTCGCCGCTTTGGATCTGCGCGTCAATACCGTCCACATAGTCGGCTATATACGTTACCTGCTCTCTGGACGCATGGCGGGGCGCATTGATCGTGAAATAATCCCCTCTGGAAGTCTGAAAACCGCTCTCCTCCGCCTCCCAGTGCTTCGGATGGTCCTTCTCAATCAGGTAACCGCCGTCCGTATCCGCGCCGTCCTCCAAAAGGTAGCCCTTACTGCCTTCCTCCTCGTAGCGTTCTGCCGTACCCAGCCCTATGGACGGGTTCCTGCTCTTATTTTCCTTCTCCAGATCATGGATATCAACCCGGCCCTCTCCCACTGTGACAGATTCCGCCAGAAGATAGATACCGCGGTATTCCCCGTTCAGATACAGATCCACCCAGGTTCCCTGCGGACTGTAAGCAAGCCCCAGTCCCTCCGAGATATCCATGGCAATCTTATTGTCCAGCCTGCTGCCTTCACGCCAGAGCGCCAGAAGCCGCCACCTGTCCGACTGATTCAGGCCGCAGAGCGGATGCGGGGCTTTTAATTTAAGGGCGTAGGGCTTTTTTTCATACTCCCATGTGGAATTTCCCCTGCCGGATATGCGGGGCAGCTCGTCCTGATACTCCGTGACACCGTCCTCCCGCACCACACAGATCTTTCCCGTCTCCTCGTTCTCCCTGTCATCGTGAAGATTATCCAGACTGCCGCTGTCGGTGTCGATAAACACAGCCGGAATGTTCTCGGATTTCATAAAAACAACCTCATAGGTACGCTGTTCATAGGAGGCATCCGTGATCTGTAACTGGCAGCTTCTTTCCTCCTCCCAGACAAAGGCGTCGCCCGGCTCCAGAAGTTCCCCGTCTATGCGCACGCTGTTTTCTCCCGTATCTCCCAGCCGGATTCTGTTGCTTTTGATACAGGAGGGCAGAAAAAAATACCCTTTCTCTTCATCCTGCCACATAAAAACCTGATTGCTGCTGTTATCCACACAAATATTGAGCTGCGGGGAATTTATCCCCTCCCCCGCAATTTCCAATGTTACACTGTTCTGCCTGGAAAAATATAAAAAAAACATTGTCGCTGCAGCCGCCGCTGCAAGCATGATGCCCATACAGCTTCTCTTGCGCATCCGCCGTTTCCCTTCTTCCCTTTTAATCTGTCTCTTTCTGCTGCTTCCGCTTCCTGCCAGCCGGACTTTTCGTCTTACTCCGGCCTGCCGCCCTTCATACCCGGCGTCTCCCGGCCTGCCGCCTTCTCATAAACGGCCAGCGTCCGCTTTGTCACATCGTTCCAGTCATACTTTCCGCAGATATAATCCACGCTCTCCTCCCCCATACGGCGCACCTGGTCCGGGTGCTCCAGCATCCAGGCAAGACAGCGTCTTAAGTCTTTCACATCGCCCTTTTTAAAGGTGAGCGCTTTGTCTTCCACCACCTCGGTATTTTCACGGATATCGCTGACAAGGCAGCAGTCGCCATAACTCATGGCCTCAAGAAGTGTAAGGGCCATACCCTCCACATCGCTTGGCAGCACAAAAGCGTAAGCATTGGAATACAGCTCCTCCAAAATCTGCCCCTGCACGAAATCCGTCATAAGTATTCTCTCATCTTTCGCCGCCATCCGGTGAATCTGCTCCATATAAGCCATCGCCTGAGAACTGCCTCCGGCGATCACCAGCTTTTTGTCCGTTTTCAGCTCCGAGAATGCCTCGATCAGGTAATGCAGACCCTTCTCCGGCACAATCCTTGCAAGAAACAGGAAATACCCGTCCTTCTCCAAACCATACTTCTCAGCGATCAGCTCTACTCCCCGGGGCTTTGGCCTGCTTATCCCGTTGGGAATATAAGTAACCTCTCTGTGATAGGTATCTGCAAAGTACCGTTTTACATTGTCTGACAGCACGATAATATCGTCGGCATATTTAGCCGCCATCCGCTCCCCGAACTTGATCACAAAAGAGGCGAAGTTTCCCCACTTGGCCCGCTGCCAGTCAAGACCATGGACAGTTACCACGATCCTCCTTCCCAGAAAATGAGGCAGCCACAGCATCGCACAGGGGCCCTCCGCGTGATAATGAATCACGTCATAACGGTGAAAAAGCGCCATAATCGTCGCAAAGAAGGAGTACACAATGGCATTCAGGCTGCTCCTGCGGAAAGTCGGCACAATGTAGACACGGATGCCCTTGTAGAACTTCCGCCCCTTCCACCCGTACTCCTGGTCATATTTTTTCCCGGAGACGTGGTGTCCGAAACGGTTGTAGGCATCCACACGGTGGCCCATAGCTGACATTCTCACCGCCAGCTCCTCAACCACAACTTCCACGCCACCCTCTCTGGAGGGAATCCGCTTATGGCCGATCATGGCAATGCGCATGCCCCGCCTTGCCGCCTCCCTGAGCGACTTCCCCTCCCGGTAAACATTGTAGACAAAAGCAAAATTGGTATTCAAATACCGGGGCAGCATACGCTTCGGCTCCCGCAGAATCCGAAACACCCACTCAAGACAAAGTTTCTGCATCCACATAGGCGCCCGCTTTGTCGTGCCCGCCGTAAAGTCAAAGGCCGCTCCCACACCCAGCATCAGCGCGTTTATTCTGTGGCGGTGCTCATACATCCACCACTCCTGTTTCGGCGCTCCCAGAGCCACCCAGACAAAGTCTGCGCCGCTTTCGTTGATCTTCCTTACAATCTCCTCGTCCTCCTCCTTCGTCAGCTCCCTGAAAGGAGGCGAATACATGCCCGCAATCTGCAGCTTCGGATAACGGCGCACGAGAGCCGCCCGCAGCGCTTCCAGTGTGGCTTCTGTACTGCCGTAAAAAAAGTGGCGGTATCCCGTCTTCTGGGACAGATCCAGAATAGCCGGCATCAGATCCGGCCCCGGCACTCTTCTGGCCTCCGAGAATCCCCTTTTCCTGCTGACGATGGAAAGGGGCTGCCCGTCGGGAAGCGCCATGGCCCCGCTGTTCTGCACCTTACGGTATGCCTTGTCCCGGTAGGCCATCACCGTGGTGTGTACGTTGGAGACACAGATATAATCGCCCTTCAGGCTTTCCAGATTTTCCGTAATGTAGGCGATGGTGTCCTCCATGTTGGTAACATTGATGTTTGTCCCCAGTATTTTACAGTATTCCAGCTCTTTTTTCATATTCCGCTCCATTATGTTATGGTTTGTCGTACCCGGATATTTCCGCCACAGCCACGGCTGATTTTTTCCTCAGCAGTCTGCCTGTCTGCCACAGTACCGCTGCCATGCCGCCAAGTAATCCCCCGATCAGCACACTGCCCGCATAGTAGCGCGCCGTCTCCAGTTTCACGGCCTTTCCGGCAACGAGCTGCATGGGCGTATCCCCGTCCGCATAATTCATTACCTTAAAGCCCTCATAAGCCGGATCTTCACGGCTCTCCAAATAGACGGAATTGTCGTCCAGCGCATCCGTATAAAAGCGCTGCACCACATAGCCCTCCGGCTCCCTGTAAACAAGTGCACAAAGAAGCACCCCAAGAATTGCTCCCGCCGCCACGGCCCCTGAAATTCTGCCCCTGCGGGCCAGACAGACTGCGCGCGCCGTCATGAAAAGCCGGTCGGGAAGCCCTGCCAGTGGAACTGTGACCTGCCTGTCACAAAACTGCGGGAACAGACAGTATTCCTTCGCCCCCTCCCTCTGCTGAAACAGAAGCGCCCCCAGAAAGAGCAGGGTGATATTTTTGAAGGAAGTGTTAAACAATAACGGCTCTGTCCAGCCCGCCGCCAGAAAACAGACCAGAATCACCAGCTCTCTTGTGCGCTGTTTACGGGTATCATAAAACAAAAGCACAAAGTATCCGGCAAGAATGACCACCGTGGGAATCAGCCCGAAATTGATATAACACCAGACATAGGAATTGTCCAGTGTCATGGAGGAACTGACAATCTGAGAGATGTCCCTGCCAAACAGGCTTCCGTATCCCCCATCCAGAAACTGCTCCGCCAGCCAGATTCTGGTATTCAACAGATTATTCAGGCGGTGCGCCAGAGTGCCCAGCACAGGTTTTCCGGACAAATAGACCAGATGAAAATATCGATATAGGAAAAGCGGCATAACAAAGGAAAGGATCAGACAGACCGGCAGCACCAGATTGGCCGCTATCTTCTCCACCAGACAGAATCTGGGACGGAATTTGATATACAGGCACCCGGTCAGCAAAACCGCCGCCATACCAAAACCCGTATAGCTGACAGAATAGAAAAACACCAGAAGGTTTCCCAACATAAGAAGCATGTACTGCTTAAAGCCATATCCCTCCTCCATCTCCAGAATGATCAGCGCGCAGAGCGTCAGATAAGTAATGTGGAGAATATTCGGGTGTGTAAAACCAAGACTCCAACGGAAAATATGCCCCAGTCCCATCTTCTGATGCACACGGTAAACAGTATGTTCCAGTCGGAAAAATGAGAAAACACTGAGCACAACCGCACAGGACGCCCACACCCACAGGGCAATGTGAAGCGTCCTTTTGACTGATATCCCCTTCATGCCCAGTACCGTTAACATCACAAAGAGAATGGCAAGCTCTCTGGACGAAGCATAAACCACAGCCGTCAGCAAAAACAGCAGAATTTGTGTCGCCGCCTGCCTTTTGGTATAGGGCGTCACCAGAAGCTTCAAAAACCCAAGCAGAAGAGCCGTCGATGAAAGCAGGATAAAAATCTTCTGCCCCTCATAAAATCCCAATCCCTTTGTCACTGACAAAAGGATAAAAAAACCGTAAAAAAGCGCTTCCTGTATGGTTATCTTTTTATCAAACTCTCTCGGTATCGTCTTCATCTTTACTCCATTTACAAAACTTCAAGCGCCGGACCCAGCGACCACGGATAGGCTGCGTAATGCTGGGGATATCTGGAAAAGCCCTCACACTCGCCGGAGCAATGGTACACCAGCCCGTCCCTGACGGATCTCTCCAGAGCACGCCGGCCTGCAAGAAGTGCATTCTCATATCTTTCTCCCGCAAAAAGGCCTATGGACAATCCCCTCTTAAGGGCGGCGCAGACCATCCCCACAGCAGAAGTATCCGCAGGCCCTTCCATCGCCTGTAACTGCCATGAAAAATATCCGTCCTGCCTCTGACAGCTTAAAACTGCATCCATAAGAGCGACACATGGCGCGCTCAGCCGCTCCCTGCCATAGTCTGATGTCATACAGCCCATCATACCCCGAAGCAGCCAGCCTGCTGCCCGCCCCCAGCCGATAATCCCATACTTATAACCGTCTGCCATATCATAGCCGTGGTAGGGAAGCCCTGTGGCCCCATCCATACCGTAGGACAGGAAGTTCACAATCTGTCTGAGCGCAAGCTCCCTGTATTCCTGCCTGTCAAAGATCTCCCCGTACTGGTAAAGAAAAGGGCAGGACAGACCTATGGTATCCACAAAAATGTAGGTTTCTCCGCCCGCGGGCCGATAGAAAAAGCTGCCCTCTCCATCTTTCGGATGTTCCTGCGCATATGATGCCAGTTTGTAAACTGCAGCCTCAACCTGCTTTTCAGACAGGCCCTTGTCGAAACGCCGGGAGCCTTTCCTTATTTCCGTATAAACAGCAAGCAGCGTCTCTCCCGCCAGCAGATCGTCAATGACAGCAACAGGCATCCCCTTTTTCATCCATCTTTCATAATAAGCCGAAAGCGTCTCCTCTATGCCGCGCACTTCCGGCCCGTCCATGGCAAGCTCCCCTCTACAGGACCACAGTCCCGCCGCCAGAATCCCGGTTGGCCAGAAAATCAGGTCTTCCCCTGCCACGATTCTGTGCAGCAGCCGGCGTTTTATAAAATTTTCGCATTTTTTCCGCCTGTCAAAAACTCCACATTGAAGCAATTCCCTACAGGCATTCTCCACCATGGGAATCTTATTCATCCATGTCTCCCTTCCGGAAACCTTTCCCCGGGGAACCCTTTCCCCCGAAAAATTTCCCAAGCGCCGGTACTCTTGCCGCCACCGCATTCCACAGATAGGCAAACTCTTCCGTTCTGTGAAACACTGCCAGAAACACCAGATTGTAAAACAGTGTAATGACAACCACCATCAAAGCGAAGGAAAAAACCGTAACCTCGTTCATCAGCAAATGCCGTATCGGCGTAATGACAGCCCCGACGGCAAAAACCACAACCATATATTTCAGGGAATCCCTGAAGTACGTCCATGGCTTCCTGTCAAAAGATACCCGGTAAATAATCCCCGGGCGGATCAGATTCGCCAGAATGCCGGACACCAGCGTCCCCACATAAACGCCCGTCACACCGATCCTTAAGACAAGCAGGACGGAGACCACAAGATTGAGCCCCCCCTGCACCAACGGCAAAAATCTGTCCTGCTCAAAAAGGCCCGAGGCAATCTTGAAATTAAGGAGCACTGTACGGCCTCCTTTCAGGTAAAAATCCATCACCAGAAGGGTCACCGTAATCTGGGGAAGCGTCCATCCCCCGTCTCTCATCCAGATCCCGTCAATAAAAGGGGTAAGCAGATGATAGAAACCCACCGCGCCAAAGCCAAAGAGCCAGCAGGCGAAAAAACGGTATATCCGAAAGAGAAAGTACTGCCTCTCCCTGGACTCCGTCGCCACCACATTACCAAAGCCGGAGATCACGGATTCAAAAATGATATTTACGAAATTCCCCACATAGGTAATGATATAGACGTAATTGCCCACAACCGCCGAAGTGTCCACGTTGACAAAGGAAGAAATTATGATCTGATCCGTCTGCAGTCTCGCCACATCCCCGATCTTATGACAGATAAGCGCCTTTGTTTTGGTAGCCACCACCTGCGTTTCTTCCGCTGTCAGCGGCTTTACATCCTTATCAAGCAGATAGGGGTAGAGCCTGTTTAAATAAACCGTCACAAAAATCTTCTGCAAAAGCTCCACCAAAGACTGCGCCAGCAGATAAAAAAGAAAATTGCGAAACAGCAGTAAAATTCCGATCTGTACTGTGGCCGTAACGATTTTCGTCAGCGTATTGATATTTGTCTGGATATAGTTTTTCTGCTCCGCATTTACCAGGCTGTACTTGTAGGTGACAAAATAACTGATCACCGTATTGAACAGGAACAGATAATAGTAAAGCGTCAGCTCCTCTATCGTCAGGTTTCCCGGATTTTTCAGAATATATTTCAAAAACGGCGAGATTGCTATTCCCAAAACCGCGATCACACCCGCGATTGTCAGATACGCTTTCTTGTAAAAGCGCATATAGGACTTGATCTTTTCGTAATTGCGCTCCGCCACCGGCTTATACAGGCTGTAATTTAAGGCCGTGCCGATCCCCAGCTCTGTCAGGGACAGGACGCTTAAGACATCTGTGTAAACCGCGTTCACGCCGGACAGCGTCTTGCCGAGCACATAGATAAAGATCGTCTTCTGTATAAAATTGACAAGCAGGATTACCAGATTGCTGATATATCCGAATATAATGTTTTTTTCGGCTTTCTGTATTCTACCCATAGTGTATTTGCCAAAAGACTATTCGTGCAGGCCGTGCCAGAGTTTTCGTATCTCGTCCCCCGCCTTTTCGGCCTCGCTGCAGTAAGCGGGCATCCGTTTTTGCAGCCCGGCCCGTATCTCGTCTTCCCTCTCCATCATCCAGTCAAAAGCCCTGATCAGTTCCTCCGGGTCAGAGAGTTTCTGCACCGGCTGCACATAATTCTCCTCCGTGCCAAAAAGATCCCTTGCGATCCCCCTCGCCTTCACAGAATAGCCCACCACCAGCGTCGGGACACAGGAAGAGTAAGCCGCGATGGTGGCATGGGTCCTCGCCCCGATAAAAGCCCGGCATTTGGAAATAATATATTTGATTTTCTGACAGGGCATATCCTCGAACTTCACCACCCTGTCGTTCCCCTGATAGCCACTGTAAAGTTCGCCTATCGTCAGCCTGTCGTCGTTGTATTTCCACATGACATGGGGAATCAGCGCAATATGACAGTCTGTTGTCTCCAAAATGTGATCCATCAGCTTCCGGTAATTTTCTATCGTGATTCCCTTCTTTGTCTCATGCCTGAGGATCATCGGGCTGATATTGATGCCAATGGTATTTCCCTCGCTGAAACCAAACGGAATCTTCGTCTCCTCCGGTTTTAAGGCAAAAGCCGGATCGGGAAACTGTCTCACATTCTCAGTGATACCTGCCGCGGCAAGCGCCTGTGCCGTAATGGACTCTCTGGGCGTAATCAGCGCATAGCGCCTCATATCTTCCACCACCTCCGGCTCCTTTAAAAGCTCCGGTTCCAGAGAGCATCCCCAGAGAACCGTCTTTGCACCTGCCCTGTTAAAAGCGCTGTTGGCGGTGACCGCCTCCTTCTTTGAGAGTTCGTAACAGTACATATCCCCGCCGATGGAGAGATAGAGAGGCGCCAGATTCTTTCCCATAACCTCTTTAAAACGGTACCGCATAAAGGACTCGGGATCCTTGAACACCTTCCGCCATGCGTAATACCACACATGTGCAAAAAAGTGTTCCGCAATCTTGCGCTCCTGCAAAATATCACAGAGAGGTTCCACCGAGTAATACCTGTCCTCCCGCTCACTGTTGGTTACAAGAAGTTTCGGGATCTCCTCCAGCATATGACAGGTGCTGTTGACGATCGCCTCACAGCCGTGGTTTCCGCTGCCGCCGTGCAAATACATGACAATTCTGTCATTATTATACTCCATATCCTTCTTATCCTTTTCCTTCACTTGGAACCTCTGCCCTTTAAAACGGCTCCCACCGTCTTAAACAGAATTTTAATATCCAGTCCCACCGACCAGTTATCGATATACTCCAGATCCAGCCGCACCACCTCGTCAAAGTCAGAGATATCACTGCGCCCGCTGATCTGCCATAACCCGGTCAGCCCGGGCGTCATGCTGATTCGCCGCCTGTAATGGGCATTGTAGTGTTCAAATTCATCCTCCGTGGGCGGCCTTGTCCCCACCAGACTCATATCGCCCCGCAGGATGTTGAGAAACTGGGGAAACTCGTCGATGCTGGTCTTACGGATAAACCTGCCCACCTTTGTGATACGCGGGTCATTTTCCATCTTGAACATAAGGCCCTGCATCTCGTTGTCTGCTTCCAGCTCTTTCTTGCGCGCTTCCGCATCTATATACATGGAACGGAATTTATAAATTTTAAAACGCCTTCCGTTCTTGCCGATCCGGGTCTGTGCAAAAAAGACGGGGCCGGGGGAATCCATTTTAATGGCAAGCGCCACAAAGGGCGTAATCACCGCTGTAATCAGTATACCCACCAGACCACCCGCAATATCTATGACCCGCTTGATCATCATACGGCGGTAGTCGTAGTGATTGAGGGAATAACTCATGACCGTGTAGCCCGCAAAACTGGCCACCGTGATCTCCCGCTGCCCTCCGTCAAGGATGTCGATATTATAATGGCAGACCACACCCATGGATTCCAACTCGTAAATGATATTTTTCACATATTTCTTGTTCATGTCAGGCAGATTGACAAAAGCCTCGTCAAACGCCATCCGTCTTGCCAGCGTCAGCACATCGCTTCCATCCGCCGTCACCTTGACGCCGTCCACCACCACGCCTTTCCGGTCTTCATCCACACAGGCCAGCGCCACAATCTCATAATTCAGATCCAGCTTTTCCTTCAACTGGGAAACCGTCTGGTTCATCACATTATCTTTGGTGATCACCATGATCTTCACCAGATTGGACTCCGACGTCAGATAAGCCCGCAGCAGCCGCTTCATGAAAAGCCGCACTACCCAGACAAGGATCATATCAAAAACTGCGAAATAGCCCCATACCAGACGGGAAAATGCCGCGCCCCGCTGAAGCATGAACAGTGCGCCGGCGGCGGCCACCACCATGAAAAGGTTAAACTTAAATACAGCCACAAACTCCACAAAAATACCGCGCTCCAAAAAGCTCCTGTTCCAGTCAAGCAGAAAGCTGTAAATCGTACAGAACAGCAGGAAAAATACACACATCAGCGCATGCACCTCCGGCTCCTGCACCCTCGCAAACTTCCCGTAACGAAGAAGGATCGCCGCCACATATGCAATTACAATACAGAGCAGGTCTGAAAATAACAGCCAGTACCCCTCTATGATCTTTTTCTTTCGATTCATGATTCTCCCGCTTGTTTTTCTCCTGCGGCTACTATACCATCTTTTGATGAGAATATCAAATACATACACCTTCGGGCGAGATCAGCGTCCAGCCCGGCCACATCCGTTTCATCTGATCCGGCACACACACCTGCGTATTCTTATGGATGGAAGGCCGTATCATAATCTTTCCGGCATGACCGTTCAACCTGGCTCCCCAGAAGCTGAAAGTGCTGTTGGCGCAGATATTATGTCTGCAGCGGCTCATCAGCATCATATCATAAAAGCTATTTTCCTTTCTGTTCCAATCCACAATCCGGTACTCCGGCCCCCGATATTTCTCTCTCACATAGGCGCTGTCGTCCGAAAAAACATAAAATACCGCCTTCGGATACCGCTCCTTCATATAGCTGACCGCACAGTCATAGTAATCCTGCGTACAGATATTGCCAAACATCTCCGCGTTGGCGGCATCCAGATAATCCCCCCTGCGGACATGCACGCTGACGGATTCACAATCCTCCATTTCCTCCGCCGTCTCCCTGTTTCGGGAATCCGCGCTCCCGGGAAAACGGATCTCCTCTCTGAGCCTGTCCAGAATATCCGCATAATAAGCCTCGCATGCCCAGTATCCCACCAGATATTTATCCTGCCACCGAAAAATTTCCGGGTGGTACATGTCCGTCTCCTCAAATACATGGGCCAGAGAAGGACGAATCTTCCTCCTCACCTTCTCAAGGACACTCTCACTGTCCCCATACTGCCTCCCCAGCAGGGCGCGCACTTCCTCCGGCGGGACTACATTCATGGACAGGCCTTCCAGACGGTTCAGTTCCAATTCTCTTGGAGCCTGCATGCTCGCCTGGATTTTCTTGTCAAACCAGGATAAATCCAGCCCTGCCTCCCGTCCCAGCGTCTCCATTTTCCGATACAGGGCGTACTGTTGCAGCTGGTTTCCCAGCCCGCCCATGACTCTTATGATAATCATACTAACCCCCATGATTCCGCCCCGCTTCTTTTCTCACGCCTTTCTGTCATACATTCGAAACAGCAGCCTGAGAATCCCGGGCAGAATGCTCCTGAAATGCATAGCGCCCAGATACAGCAGCACGTTGGTTCTGTCCTGCAGATACAGCGGCGTATGTAAAAGCCGCTCCCGGTTTTCTTTTTCCCCGAAGATCTCCAAAATCCGCGCCCTGTACCCTTTTTCCGGATTTCGCAGTTCATTCTTCATCACGTACAGAAGCATATAGCAATACTCCCTTTCAAGAGCTTCTTCCCTGTCGGGCGCCTGCTTTTCTGCCGCCGCTTTTGTCAGAGAAGCCATCAGTTTCTGCACGCTCTCATAAATGGCCCCGTCATACCGATGGATAATGGAACCCTCCACATAACGGTAATGGTAGTACAGCGCATCCTTTAAAACCACCACCCGGCTGCTGTTTAAGAAAGCGGGATACATCATGTGGGAATCGTCCCCAAACCGCATGCTGTAATCATAATACTTCTCATTTCCCTCAAAAACAGACTTCTCGCACAGCTTCATACACCTGGACAGGGGAATCACCTTCTGCTCCTGCCCGATCAGTCTTGCCTTGATTTTCGTCCGCAGCGCCTCTCCCTCGTAGATTCCGGGCGGGATGGCGCTGTACACCGGTTCTGTCTTTTTCTGCTTCTCAAGAAGATGATTGCAGCAGACGATCTCACCCTTTACTCCCGTCAGGTGGGCCGCCATGCCGCTCAGCATATCAGGCTCCACATAGTCGTCGCTGTCCACAAACATATAGTAATCCCCGGAAGCCGCCTGCATCCCTGCCACGCAGGCCGCCGTGGGGCCGCCGTTTTCCTGATGGATCACCCGCACCCGCTCTTTTCTCCCATAGCTGTCGCAGATATTGCCACTGCCGTCTGTGGATGCGTCGTCCACAAGGATGACTTCCATATTTCTGTAGCCCTGCGCCAGGATACTGTCCACACATTCCCGCAGCCAGGATTCCTTATTATAAACCGGCACGATCACACTGATCCTGTAAGATTTTCCTCTCATTTTTCCTCCATTCAGAAGCGTTTTACGCTGAGGTCCGCGAGCGGAATTTTTCAACCTTTCTCCTGCGCCGCTGCTTAACCGCCTGTAAAATACCATAACACCGCACATACATTCCCGGCAGGAAATAAAACCACTGCATTTTCAGCCGATACCCGTCTGGCAGGTATCCTGTGTTTCCCTTCACCTGCATCTGTTCTCCCAACAGCGTCCTGCATCGCGCAAGATATGTCTTTGCCTCCCGGCGCTCCTTCGGCGGACTCGCCGCAATCTTTCCCACCGTAAGCATAACCGCTATGATGATTTTGGCTGCCGTCCGGCTCTTCAGTCCCACATCAACGCGCAAAATCTGCTCCTGCGCCAGTTCCCAGCTCCTGATCTGATCCATGTAAGCGGGAGTGAAAGGCCTCTGCATCACACCGGCCGGATTCTGATAATAGCCATATCCCGGATAAGCCGTCTCCACGGCCCGCCCCAGAAAAGGCAGAAGATCCACAAGAAACAACATATCCTCTCCCACTGTAAGCCCTTCCCGGAAGCGCACCTTCTCAAACAGGTTTTTCCGATAAAGTTTGCTCCAGCACCGGCAGTTGTCCTGCAAAATGCTGTCTCTCAGATAATGGTAACTGTCAAAGCAGCTCTCCTCCACCGCCATGCCTGCTGCCGGCCCTGCCTCACCGGCCGCACAGATTTTTTCCCACTCATCTTCCGTGCCCCAGACCGCAAAGCGGCATCCTGCCAGATCGCTCCCTGTAGCGGTGATCCGCGCATGGAGATAATCCAGCGCCCCCGGGCAAAGCCGGTCGTCCGCATCCACAAAGGTGATATAATCCCCCCTCGCCCGCTCAACCGCATAGTTGCGCGCCACCGACACCCCCACATCTTCCAGCGTAAACACCTGCACATTCCCGTACACTTTTTTCAGATTTTCACAGACTGCCGCCGTCTGGTCCGTAGAACCGTCATTGACCACAAGAATTTCCAGATTGTCGTAAGACTGCGCCTCAATGCTTTCTATGCAGTTTTTCAGATATGCCTGCCCGTTGTGAACCGGCACAATCACACTGATCAGCTCTTCTCTCATCCGCTAAGCACCTTTTTGTAAATCTCAAGAAGCGTCCGCATATTCTCCTCTATGCCAAACTCTGTTTCTACCTTCCTGCGCGCCGCCTCACCCAGCCTCCTGCAAAGTTCTTCCTCCCGCAGCAGGCGGGACAGGCCTGTCTTCAATGCCGCCGCATCTTTTACCGGCACAAGAAGCCCCGTCTTTTCCGGCAGTATCATTTGCGGAATCCCCCCGGTATCAGCCGCCACAATGCCGCAGTAATTGGCCATCCCTTCCAATAGCGACACCGACTGGCCCTCAAACCAGGAGGGCAGTGTCAGAATCCGGCACCTGCGAAGCCATTTTCTCTTCTCCTCCCCGCTCACCCAGCCAAGCCAGGTGACGTGCTCTTTGTCCTGTCCGGCAAGCCGCCGAAGCTCCTCATCCTCCCAGATACCGCCAAGATAAAGATGAAAACCGGGAAATTCCCTCACCAGATCAGGCACACACAAAAGAAGCTCGCCGATTCCTTTTTCACGGCACAGCCGGCCCAGAAACAGTACATCGTGATTCCCGCAGGATTTCTCATAGGCCGCCGGTATGGCGATGGCGTCCGGAAGCACCGTGATCCGCTCCCCGCCTATGATCTCCCCGAAAAAGTCCTTCCATGCCGGCGCAAGCACGAGAAAAGCGTCTCCCATACGCAGCACACGCCTGATCCGCTCCCGCCCTTTTTCGTCCTGTTCTTTCCTGTAAAAAGTCTCAAAATCACCGCCGTGCTGATGGATGACAATTTTTTTACGAAACTTCCTGGCCGTTCTGATAAAAATGCTCTTTCGCCTGTAGCTGTTGTCGGAGGCCATGTTCACATGCACAATATCACAGCCAAAAAGGGCCGGCAGAAACCGCATGTAAGCAATCCCCGCCTGCACCAGCTTCCGCAGTCTGCCGCCCTCCACCATCGTGCCGATATAGCGCAGTTTTACTTTCCTGTCAAGCCCCGCCTCATAATAGTTGTTCACCACACCGGAAATACCGCCGTGCACGCCTCTTGCCGGGCCGATCATCAATACTCTTATCATGGCTCTTCTCCCCGAATTTCTCAGAAGCTGTACTCGTATCTCATTTCGGAAAGAATGACGAAGTCATTCCCCGGCCGCAGGATCCGCATCCTGCGACGCAGCCCCCATCATCATGAGCAGATAATTCCTTCCGATATAAGCGGAGATCAGATGGGCCTCCACCACCGTATACACCGCAAACATGACAAAAAGCACAAGGGCGCATCCGTCCCTCTTCTTATAGATCTGCCACAGAAGCGCCAGATTCGCCGCCACATATATAATGCCCGGAACCACGCCGTAGCGGTAGAACACCTTGACCCATCCCATATCGAAATAGTAGTTCATGTTGTTTTCACAGGAAAAAGCCGACCAGGTATGGATCATGCCGTCATTGTTTTCCGAGTCTGTCAGCGAAATAATCCTGCCGCTTATGTGGCGGTCGATCCGCCCAAGCGCCACAATATGACTGTTGTCTCTGGGATTGACAAAGAAAAATTCATTCCACTGCGCATCCCTCACCCGCTGGGCACAGACCGCCGCATCCACGGAAAAGGCAATACAAAGGAGGAAAACCAACAAACCGCAGACGTAAAAAAACGTCATTTTCCGAAAACGCTTGACGCAGGTCATCAATCCTGCCCCCAGAAGAAAGGCCATCGTGATGAGCATGCTCGTCTTTGAGCCGGTAAGCAGATAAACGCCGGCGTTCAACAGCATCAGAAACAGATACAGGTACCATTTCATCCGATCAAACCACACAAAGACGCCAAGCGCCGTCAGCATAAAAAACATGCAGGAAAGCGCATTGGGATGTCCCATCCCCAGTGTATAGCGGGTCTCTGCCGCCTCCTGCTCCCCTATATAAATCGTGGTCTCTGCAGACTCGCGTCCATAAGCCTGTGTCAGGCTGATATCCCCGTAAATTCCCGTCACCGAAAGGGCCACGATGGCAAGGCACCCGGCAAGCGTCACATAAAACGTATATTTCAATACCTGTTTCAGAGGCATACCCTTACATGCCGCCACGAAAGTGACGATGCGTATGACGTCGTTTGCCCCTGTCACCCGGTAGGAAAGAAAGCCAACGCCCTCCAGCAGGACAATCCATGCCCACTCCTTCCATTCATAGCGCGTAAGCATGAGCTTTGCGGCAAACAGAAGAAAAGTTACCCGAAACAGATAGCCCTCAATGGGATTGATATAATTGCTCTTGTCAACGATGACCATAAGCAGCTCAACGGTCAGCCCGATATAAAAAAGAAGACGGGGAACCGGGCTTTCATCCCGAAGCCGCCTGTAAAGATTCTTTATCTTATCCATACCCCTTCCTTCCGCGCGTCATGAACGATGCAGTAAACGTGCCGCAAACCCATGGAGTCTGCGAAGCCATTGCCGTGCCGCCAGCTTTGCTCTTTTGCGGGCAATGCCCATTTTTCCGATCTCAGGCGCAATCAGGAAATCATACTCTTCCCGGTGGGCCCGCAGATAAGCGGGAAAACTCTCATCAATCTGCACCCGTACAAACTTTGCGTCCCGGTCAAAAATATCCTCGCCGCAGAGGAGCCTGTCCACCGCCTCGTTTAAATAACGCTTGCTATTATATTCTGAATGAGCGGCCGCCTGTACCTTTTCACCAATCCGCTTCGCCACGTCCCGCTCACCGTCTCCGCCCATATACCCAAAATGCCAGCCGCCCTCGGGAACCCTTACGCTCCTTTTGTCTGTGGGAGGAACTTCCCGCAAAAAGACGATACCCTCCTCGGGAATATCCGCAAAACTGCATATCTTCGTACCCAGCCACTGTCGTTTTTCCACGTTCGGAAATTCCCCTGTAATGGACAGAAGATTGCCGGAAACCTCTTCCATATTTAAAAAGCAGTAGAACATCCGCTGTGCCAGGTGATATATTTTCCCTGCTTCAAAGTGTTCGATCACATGCACAAGGGTCTCCGGTTTCGGGATCTCATCCACATCACTGAAAATAATGATATCCTCCGGCCTACAGTCCCCCATGGCGCGGATCAGCTGGTTTTTCTGATACTTGTCCCGCTCGTGGGTCGTGACTCCTTCCATAGGGGAATCCTCCACCGCCACATACCGTATCTTGTCCTCAAATTCTGCAAAAAGCTGTCTGTTCCCGGCAAAGATCATGGGCTTGGCCTCCCCCGAAAACGTGACGGAAGCCTCCTCGATCACAAAAAAATCCACATAGGGCGCCATGATCTGCATGCGCAGCTTCAAAATGTCCAGTTCATTAAAAAAGGGGATACAATCGTATACCATATACAATCCTTTCTTCCTATCTGTCCGTCCGCCCTTTTCAGGCCGCCGCCCTATCTTCTCCAGAACAGAAACGGTCTGATCCGGTCCTTACACCACTGCCACCTGACCTTCCAGGGATTATGAAACTGCGGATACTGCGCATTTCTACCGCGCCATTTGTGGAAGAGGAACGGTTTCTCCACATCCATGATTTCGGGAATCATATGCTCGTGGCCGAAGTATTTCGCCACCTCGATGGGCGCAAAACGCATCCCCGCCTCCTCAATCTCATTCCGGTATTTACAGCACAGAAAGATATCCTCGTTGTACTCATCTTCCTCCTCGATCTTTTCCCAGGCAAGTCCCGCCTGTCCGGGAAAATCCAGAAGCCTTTTACTGCGGATCGACACGCTGTTTCCCACCCGGCAGAGATTACCCTTTCCGTCCCGGTAGGAATAGTCGTTCTCCGGCAATGGCCAGGGGGAACCGATATAGTCATAATCCAGAAATTCGTCCCGCCAGCTCTCCGGGTGCACCACAAAACCGTCCGCGTGTACAATCAGGGCAAACTCCGTGTGAATGTGTTCTCCCAGCTCGTACACCATTTTATAGTTAAACTTGTCAATATCGTCCAGTTTAGAGGTATGGGAATAGCGGATCGTGCGCGGCAGAGAGAGCGGCTTTCTGTGGGTGATAAGCACCACATCCCCGAACTCGATCCCCCGCATACTGTACTCCATGGCGCGGATCGTCTCATAGACATTCACACTGGTCATAGCCGCCAGTGTCACGTCTGGCAGTTTTCGTTTTTGTCCTGTTGTCTGCTGTTCCATAAATTACCTTTCCCTGTATACCGTCTCCTTACAATGCCATCATACCGCACAGAAGATGCCCCTATTCAGAAATTTTCCGCGCAGGGCTGCATGTTTCGGGTATCGCATCCTATGGCGCGCTGTCTTTGGACGTACTTCTTGCACAGCGCACACTGTCCTTGTGATAGTACCGTGCCACCGCCAGATTCAGCCAGTTTCCCTCATCCTCGCTCAAGTCGTCAAAGTCAAAAAGAGCGGGCCTTACACTGTAAGGCGTCACTTCCACCTCAGCAATGCTCTCATCCGTGTAGAGCGCATGGCGCTCCATGGCCTCCTGATAAAACGTCTGCGCTTCCCCCTTCACGACAGACCGCAGGGCGGAAATGCTCGTGTAAGTGTTCTTATCCGCCGTCAGCACCCATACTGCCAGGAGGAAAAGCAGGCACACCACGCTCATACCGTTCCCTGCCCTCTCTAAAAACAGGCCGAAAGCGGCCGCCGCGTCCTCCCTGCGCCCCTCTCTGTGTGAAAAATACCCCAGCCAATAGGTTGTCACCAGCAAAACCGACAGATAATAAGTCATCTGAATAATGCTGTCCACCCGGGAAAGACCTACCATGCCCACGGCGAAGAGCGTGGGGGTAAACATGGCTGAAAGCACACAGTACGCTCCCGCTGTCACCAGAACCGGGTGGGAAAAATCCCGTCTGGAAGCCTTCGCCAGCTTCCACAGAAGAGGCAGAAGCGCCAGCCACAAAATGATCACAAGCACCGGCGTCCAGCGGATCGCAAACACCATCATGTGATAGAAGGACAGCGCGACCGCCTTCACCGCGGAATACCCTTCATCCATGTCCATGCTTCCCCGTCTGGTGTTGCCGGGGGCAAGTACATTCACCAGAAACCCCGCGCTTCCTGTCAGAAAAGGAACAATAACATATGCTATCCTATCTTTTCTCTGCCAGATGGCATAGAACACAAGAAACGCCATCAGTATCTCAGCCTGCAGGCTTGTCACCAGATTGCCGCCGCCCACAATCACAGCCAGAAGGGCCGCCGCCCCACAGCAGATCATCGCCCGTTCTTTCTTTTCCGCCCTGACCGCCCCAGAAACGAGGGTCAGCGAAAAGAACCAGATGGATTGAATCAGAACATAGTGGGTAGAACCGTTGTACCAGTAAATCCCCTCAAAGGGTGCCTCTATCACCTGATAGAACACAAACAGCATGAGCAGCATGACGAGAGACGCACCCTCCCTCTCACAGCCAAGCCATCTGACAAAAATATGCCGCCCCAGCACAAAGGAGGAGGTCGCAAACATACCGATCATCAAAACAGGAACCACCCATGCAACCCCATAGTGAAAGTTCATAGGGCACAGCCCCATCAGGAAACAGGACACATACGTCCCCTGCCACTCCTGGTAAAAGTCCATATTCTGCCGCCATGCCTCCTGCACGGAAGCGGAAACGGAGCCCGTCGCCTGCCAGACATCATGCACCCTTCTTCCATAATCATAATCGTCGATGCACATCACATTGTATCTTCCCAGCCAAAGCAGGGGAATCAGGGACAGACATAACAGAATGGCCGCGCACACTGTCATTTGCCGGATCGATATTCCTTTCCCAATTTGCCGCATACTATCCATATACAATCTTATCCTTTTTCCTGTGAACGCTTAACAATTCCCTGCAGTCTTCTCTCCACGCCCCGGCCAATCTTACAAAGATACGCCTTTTTATAAAGATACCATGCGTGCAGTTTCATCATTGAAAGGCTCATGCCCGTGGGCTTCCGATTCACGGCGGCATACTTTTTCGACTTCTTTTTATAATCCGCAAGTTCTTCCCTGCACTCTTTGTCGGTAAACACACGACCCTTCCGATCCATGTAATGCCATCCTGTGTATATATTCTGCTCCGACGCCCAGTAACCGTCCGACACATTATGTCTCGCCCAGTATTTCGGCGCCAGGATATACTTCACCGTCTCGCTGGTAAAAGCAGGCAGGCAGGCGAAGGAAGAGTTGGATAAAAGAAGATAGTGCGCATTTTTCAGGGTCACATAGTCCTTTGCGATATCAAAATGATGCGCTTCTATCCCCGGCAGCATCCGCTGTGCCGTCTTTACATCATCCGTTACAATCATAAATTCCATATCCGGACGGATCTTCCTCATATGTGCGATCCCATGGAGCCAGTATCTGCGGCCGATCAGCAGTTCCGGGCTGCCCGTATACTCTCCGCCGCGCATATTGATGATACAGAGGTTTTCCCTGCTGTACTCACAGGAATCGTACTCCGGCTTTACCTTAAGCCATTCCCTCACCTGTGGAAGATATTTGATAAAATAAGATTCATCCTGCATGTTTCCGTAGATGAGTGTGTTATCCTCCACCCGCTGTATGTCCAAAGATGCGCCGGCCACATAACAGCCGTGGGTCAGGTCGTGTTTGGAATTGCCGATAAAGAGTCTCTCCTCCGCGTCGTGGCAGACCTTATATTTTTTCTTATCTTCCTCCGAAATCGCATGCCCCAGATCCACATTCATAAAGTACATGCCTCTGTCACTATGGATGTTGACGGCAAAGCGCTCCTGACCGGCAGTGCCAAACTCATAGCCGTTTTCCAGTGCCGCCGCTCTGGCTGTCACATAACAGAACAACTGATTTCCCAGCCCCTGCCCGTTGATAAACTCTGTCCCTACCATCCGATTTTCACAAGCCCTTTCCCGTCTTAATGTAACGCATGCTATTTAATTTCCTGTTCCAGCACAGTCTGCGTTATTTTTTCATTCTCTACCTTATATATCACATCGCACTTGGCGATCGTATTCAGGCGGTGCGCAATGATCACCATGGTCTTTTTCCCGTGGAAACTGTTGACCGCTTCCATGACCGCCGACTCTGTCTCCCCGTCCAGCGCCGAAGTTGCTTCGTCAAACACCAGAATCTCCGGATTGTGATAAAGCGCTCTTGCAATACCAAGACGCTGTCTCTGCCCGCCGGAAATCCTGACGCCTCTGTCACCTATCGTCGTCTCCAGCCCTTCCGGCAGTTCCTCCACAAAACTCTTGAGCTGCGCTTCCTCCAGCACCTCCCAGATCCGCCTGTCATCAATCTGATCCGCATCAATACCGAAGGCTATGTTGTCCCTGATGGACTCGTCAATCAGGTAGATGGATTGTGGTATATACCCGATCTTCGCAAGCCAGGATGGATAATTTTCAAAAATATCCCTGCCGTCACAGGTAATCATTCCCTCCTGCACATGCAAAAGTCCCAGCAGAATGTCTACGATCGTGGATTTTCCCGCACCCGAAGGCCCCATGATTCCCACCGACTGTCCCTTCCTGACCTCCATATGGGCGTCCGTAAAAATGGGCTTGTCCGTGTTCGGGTATGCAAAGCTGATATGATCCAGGACAATCCTGTCTGTCAGTGTAAGCGGCTGCCTCTTCTGTTCCTGTTCTCCCATAAGCCCAGTCACACTGCCGTTTACATCCTGTTTCATATTCTGCGTCAAATTCTCGTACAGGTAATCAAGGCAGGGCTGCGCGTAGGCAATCTCCGAAAGGTACGTGTTGATGCGGTTCGTGGCCGGCATTACCCGGACAGCCGCCGCCGCAAAAGCGGTGAGCTGTGAAAACAGCACCGTGATATCTCCACCCTGCACCATGAAGATAAAAATAAAGGACAGCATCGCCGCGATGAAAACCGTCTCAATCAAAAGTCTGGGCGTGTTGTTTAAAACCGCATAGTTTCTCGCCACATTGGCGCCGACCGCGCCGCTCTCATAATAATTGCGCACAAAAAATTCTTCCCTGTGCAGCACCTTTACATCCTTCAGACCATATATGGATTGAATGCGCCATTTTGCAATCCGCGACTGAATCGCCTGGTTCTTTCTGCCGATAGCGTTTAACCTTGGTTTTAACACCTTCGTAATCATCAGGGTCATTCCCAGAAAGAGAACCGCACAGCCGATCGAGATTGCCGGACTCACCCAGACCACCAGCACGAGACAGATCGACACTGCCACCACAATCTCCGTGGTCATCTGAATCAGCACCAGAATCAACTGGAAGGCGTTAGGGATGTCACTGTCCGTCAGTCGAAACACCGTGGGGATATCCGCCCCCAGATACTCCTCATAGGGCCTGTTCAAAAATTCCCGCATCACCCGGCTGATCATCCGGTTTCGGTTTCTGGTCACAAACGTATTCTGCACATAAGTCTGGAACAAAAGATAAGCGTTTTTGAAAATGAAAAGAAAAATCGTCGCACCGAGCATCCAGAGTATCAGCTCTCTCGAGGAACCGATATGAAGAAAGGCGGCAATGTCGCCCACCAGTTCGTTCTCCATAATCTGATCCGGCGACATAATCGCCTGCACAAGCGGCAGCATCATGGACACGCCCAATGTCTCAAGCGTACCGCCAATCAGAATGAGAACCGCAAGCCCTGCCAGCTGTATCAACTGTCTCCTGTCGAAAAGATATGCAATTTTACGAAACAATCCTGCCCTTTCCTGTTCGTTTCCCTTCGCGGTATCTTTCATAAATCACGTATTCCTTCCTTATTATATATCAGTACATATAGATGCAAACCGTCTCCTCCGGCATATCCTCACCTTTTTGTCCGCAGGACAATCCTATGCATATCCCCGCGGTAGCAGTCTCTGCAATCCGGTCCGTTCAGCCACCTTTCCGGCGCCAGAACCGTCTTTTCCGGATTGGCGTTTAAATAGGAAGCCCACCAGCTGAAACTGCTGTTTGCAAGAATGTGATGCTTGCAGCGGGCCATCAGCACAAACTCCGCATAATCCACGTCTCTCTGATCCCCCAAAAGCACAACCTTCTCGATGTCTTCCGCTTTCCATATTCCGCCGCTTTCCCACTCCTTATCGTTGCAGAAAAGATAAAATCTGCACTTTGGATACCGCTCCCTCATCTGACGGATTCCTTCTATATAATAAGCGTCTGTACAGATACCGCCAAAGAGCGTCTGATTTTCCGGCGTCAGGTAATCCCCCCTGCGGACATGTACACATACAGAACACTCGTTATCTATCTCTCGCAAATATTGTGCGGCTGATTTCATTTCCTCACCCGCTCCGTCTGCGCCGGACCGGCCTCCTTCACGTCTGCCGCCGTTCTCCTTTTCACACCGGCTGTCGCCGTTCCACAGTCCCTTCTCCTCCAGAAAACGGATCAGCCTGTCCGTATCGTAGGCCTTTCTCACCTGATCCGCCACTGCCTGGAAATACTGTTCCGACTGCCAGTATCCTTCCAGATAAATATCGTCCCTGGAAAACACCTCAGGAATGAAAAATTTGCTCTCCTCAAAATAGGATTTCTTATGCCTGCCAAAAAGTTTCCGCCTCACCCGCTGCCATGGCAGCATGGAGGAGTCAAGCATCTTCCGAAGCTCCTTTTTCGTCGGCCGTTCGTAGGTGACACCGAAAGGGGCAAGCGCCGGTTCTCTCTGCGCATCCTCCACAAACCCGGACACATCGTCAATCTTCACTTCTCTGCCAAGGCTTTTCAGTTGCAAATATAGGGCGTACTGGAACATCTGGTTGCCCAGGCCGCCCGCAAGCTGTACAATTACCATCTTTACCCTTGTTTTAAAAACAGTTGCTATTTATATTTTCCGAGAAGCTTTTTCACCTGCACTTTACAGGGAACCACTACCTGCTCGTCCCACCGCAGCTTCCTGCAGTACGCCGCCGGGGAGCGGTAAAATAGCTTCAGCTTCTTTCTGTCCCTTGGATCTGCGACGGGCGTCTGAAAAGCGCTTTCTGCCCGTTTTCTGTCTCTTCGCAGAATTTCCTCCAGTCTTCGCAGGTATCCCCCGCCGTCCTCCGTCTTCGCAAGATCTCCATAGAAAATCAGAAGTCTCTTATAGAAAAAATAATCATGTACCAGCGCGAGATCCTCCCTGCCCAAATCCAGCAAAAATTTTGTCTTTTCGTAGTAAGCCGGGATCTGATCCGTAAAAGTACGCGAATTGATCCGCCGGTTCATGATGCTGTCCTCTCTGTCTATTATATAGTTATACAGGGCATTGTCAAGGTAAATGCAACGTCCGGCACGGGCCAGCGCCTCTGTGGTAAACACGATATCCTCATACCATCGTCCCTCCGGAAAAAGCGCCTCGGGGAGAAGTTCCTTCCGGTAGAGCTTGTTCCACGCCGCATTCTGGATCTCGAACTCCTTCCGCTCCTCCACATAGACCGCCAGCGCCTCCTGTCCCTCGAAGAGAACTGCCCTGTCCACCGACTCATCAAAGGTTCGCGTGCGGGAAATCTGACGGTAACGGCAGACCGCAATATCCGCCTTTTTATCTATCAGTGCAGAAAACAGTTTCTCATACATATCCGGGTCGATCCAGTCATCCCCGTCCACAAATCCGATATAGTTTCCCTTTGCCCTCGCGATTCCCGTATTTCTTGCGCGGGCAAGGCCCCCGTTCGTTTCATGAATCACCTGTATGCGGTCATCGCTCCCGGCCAGCTCATCAAGAATCCGCCCGGTGGCATCCGTAGAGCCGTCGTCCACCACAATGATTTCCAGATTGCGATAAGTCTGGTCACAGACCGAGCGGACTCCTCTCTCAATATACTTCTCTATATTGTAGGCGGCGACGATCACAGTAAGCAATTCCGTCTGTTCTTCCCTGTGCAGTTCGGGCGGCCGGTACTGATTCAAAATTTCCACAGTTGTCTCTCCTGTCCCTTTTTTCCCGCAATACCTCTTCGCGGTTTACATTTAATATCTGTTGATATTTTATATTGTAATTCAGTGTAATCACTTTAATATAAATAAATAACGCTGTCTGCCTGTTATGAAATCTTTTCCGCAAAGGATACTTTTCTTGCGTAACATACGTTTCTTTATGTCAATATGGCTATTTTTACCAAATCATGATTTAATTTTCATTTTCTGCATCCACTCCTGAAACATCAAAATGTACCAAATCTGCGGTTTCCAGACATCTCTCATAATATAATCATCCCATAATTTTCTTACTGCTGTCGTCTCAAGCAGTCCCTGCTCTTCCATAAGGGAGGGGGCAAGAAGGCTCTCTGCCCATTCTCGGAGTTCAGGTTCCTTCAGCCATCGGTGAAGGGGAATCGAAAACCCTTTTTTGGGACGTTCCATCAGCTCACGGGGCACATAACGGTAAAGAATATCTCTCAGAATCCTCTTGCTGACCCCGTCCCCCTGTCTGTAGGCAAGCGGCAGCGTCCATGCAAACTCCACCACGTCCCGGTCAAGCATGGGCACCCTTGTCTCCAGCGAGACTGCCATGGCCGTTCTGTCCACCTTATTTAAGATATCGTCGGGATGATACATCAGCAGATCCATCAGCATCAGATTGTGCTGCGGATCTTCCAGAAGTCCTGACGGGTAGGTATCCATCCATGTCAGCCCTGCCTCTCTGGCCTGTACCGCGTCCCACGGACCGAAAGCGGCGCTTTCCGCACAGGGCCTTCTCCTTACCAGCCTGATCCCCTCTCCAATCTCCGAGCGCAGATACATATCCTCTATGGAGCGCGCCCCCAGAAGTCCAGCCCTTGTGGCGAGAGCCCCTTTCCCCGAAAGACGGGCCGCCATGCCAAGCGCATCACTGCCGGCCCTGCGCAGCGGCCAGGGAAGTTTTTTCACCTTATTCCAGATGCGGTCAATAGAATAATAGGTGTTATATCCACAAAAGAGCTCGTCCCCGCCGTCTCCGCTCAGAGATACCGTCACATGCTCCCTCGTGATCTTACTCACCAGATAGGTGGGAATCTGCGAAGAATCCGCAAAGGGCTCCCCGAACATGCCCGCAAGGGAAGGAATCACGCTTTTCGCATCCTCCTCCGTGATATAAACCTCCGTGTGCTCCGTGCCGAGCCTTGCAGCGATCTCCTTTGCGACAGGCGCCTCGTTGAACTGCTCCTCACCCATGCCCACGGTGAAGGTTCTGACCTTGTGCGTACTCTGTGCCTGCATCAGCGACACTACTGTGCTGCTGTCGATCCCCGCGGAGAGAAAAGCGCCCACGGGCACGTCCGCCACCATCTGTCCGGCAATGGATTTTCTCAAAAGCCGCTCCAATTCTTCCGCCGCTTCCTGCCTGCTTGCGCGAAAGAGATTTTTCTGCCCGAAAACCGCTGTTTCCACCATCGACCAGTAGCTTGAAATCTCTGGTTTATCAAATGGTGATTTAACCTTTAATATTTTACCCGGTTCCAGCTTCCAGATTCCGCGGTAGATGGAATAGGGGGCGGAAATATAACCATAACGCATGTAATCGCCCAATATATCTACATTGACCGGATTGGTAAATCCATCCAGCGAGGCGATCGAACTGAGGTCTGAGCCAAACACAAACCCGCCTCCATAACTACCACTATTTATATCATCTTTTAATAATCCGTAGTATAACGGCTTTTCTCCAATTCTGTCGCGGGAAAGAAATAACGCTCGTTCTTGTTGGTCGTACAACGCAATCGCAAACATTCCCTTTGCCATTTTCAGTGTGTCGGCCAATCCGTATGCAGAAACCGCTTCCAGAAGCGTCTCTGTATCGGAAGTCCCCCGAAAGGCAGACACCCTTCCTTCCGCCAACAGCTTTTTTCTGATATCAGTGTGATTATAAATCTCTCCATTGTAGACCATCACGTATCTGCCGTCATGAGACGTCATGGGCTGGGCGCCTGTGGGAGTCAGATCTACAATCGCAAGCCGCCTGTGCCCAAGTACAACCCTGCAGTCGTCGGAAGCCCACACGCCTGAGGCATCCGGCCCGCGATCGCGCATTTTATCGCACATCCGCTCGATATTCTTACGCCAGTCCCCTCTAAAGTTGCAAAAGCCCGCAATTCCACACATATGTTATTTATTCCTCTTTTCTCCTGTTTTATAATCAGTGCGAAGAACGCCGTCTTCAGGCATTCTCTGATGCAAGTGTTAGAAGTCCTCCTCACGCGGCGCATAGTCTTCATTCGCAATACGCTCTCTGACCGTCCTGACAGCCTCATCCTGCCGTTCTTTCCACAGAGCATAGGAATTGTCCCACGATGCATAAGAAACGTCTCCACGGTGGTCTGAGAGGCCATAATGGGCTTTCAGGTATTTTCCCAGAAACTCCGTACACTTTTCTGCCCCCACCGCGTTGGTATGACTGCCGTAATCTGCGAAATCTTCCTCAAAGACAATACCGATCTCCTCATAATAATCATTCATATTGAGGAAGGAATAACCGCTGTCTTCGACAATTCCGGCCATATAGTTGAACATCTGCTGCTCTTCCGGCGATTCCCCGTAGGGAGAGACGATAAACAGCGCCTCCTTCCCCTCCTCCTGCAAATACGCGATCAGCTCACGTAAATATGTCTCCTGTTCCTCTGGGATTTCCAGAACACCCTTGCCGCCGCCACAGGAGGGCATTGGCTGAGGCCCCACCTCATCCCGGAAGGTATAGCCCTTTAAAGGATGGCTGTGATGGTAAAACATATTGGCCCATTCCGAAGGCAGCGCCAGCATTTTCCAGTTTGTGTGATACTTCATAATGTCGATATAATAGCTCAAACGGCCTTCCCCGTCATCTTCGGGCACCAGTCCCTGTATGGCCTTTGTCCGCAGGGAAGAATACCGCAGATTGTCCGTCACTCCCCGCGTATAGGCCATATTATCCATCAGCCCTTTCTCCTCCATTGTAAACATGCGCATCTCGAAGATGTAAAGCGAGGGCGACTGGGTTTTCTCCGCCTCCTCCACCAGATACCGCATGGCCGCCGGCCGCTGTACGTTGGTGGAAAGGGGATACATCGCGATCCCCGTCTCCCCCCAGAGCTTCGGCGCCGCATAGTAGGGAAATACCGGACTCGATCCGATCATGACGACGTCCAGCGAATCTTTCTTTTCGGCGTAGAAACCCGCAAAGCGGTCCTTCACGTCGCCGTTTGTCCGCACCATATAGGACACCGGCACAAGCAGCGCAAGAAAGATCGCAAGAAATAAGAAAATCTGTATGGGTATTTTATAATCACGAGTGTTATTCATTTATAATCCTCTCAAAATATGCCTTCCACAGCGGATTGACCCGCTCCGGCGAAAGCTCCTCCTGTATTCTGGCAGCCTCCCTGCCAAGCGCATCCGCGTAAGCCCTGTCCCCCAGCAGTCTGTCCATGGCCGACTTGAGAGCCTCCAAATCCCCGGCAGGAATGACCAGACCATTTTCCCCGTCCCTCATTAACTCCTCCGTGCCGCCGCTTGGCACATCCGTGGCAATCACGGGAAGCCCAAGCGCCAGCGCCTCAATCAGGGCATTGGAGACGCCCTCCGAATAGGAGGTGAGCAGAAACAGGGACGCCCGCTCAATATGCGCCGCCACATCAGGCACCACGCCGGGCAGCAAAACCCGGTCTGCAATGCCAAGCTCCTCAGCCGTTTCTTCTATATGAGCGCGGAGCCCTCCATCCCCGTAGATCACAAGCTCATATCCGGCATACTTGTCCCTCAAAGCCGCAAAGGCGCGAAGCTGCATTTCATGGTTCTTGTTGGCGTCCATGCGTCCCACGGACACAATTCTCTTCTCCCGCTCCCCTTCGTATCTGGGCCTGAGAAAATCAGGATTCAGGGAATTGGGCAGGATCACCGCCTTCTCTCCCACTTTTTTGCAGAAGAATGACCGGGATCTCTCAGTCTGTAAAATGATCCCCGCCGCGCGGGAAAAGAGAAAATCTGCCAGCATACGCATTCCCCTGCCCGGATATTCCTCCTTCGCCTCCCCCACAACAGAGACCACAGGCTTTGTTTTCGTTCCCACGGCCGTGACAACAGCCATGAAATTGTTTTTCCCGATGCAGGACAGCACCAGATCCGGCTTCTGTTTTTTCCATATCGCATGTAATTTATTTAGACGCCGGAAGAAGTTGACGATCCGGCTTGCGGACACTTCATCTTCTCCGATATCAGACAGGATTCTCTCAACGCCATCCGGGAGAACATACTCCTCCTCCTTCTGATATTGTGTCACCATGAGAACACGATATCCTTCTTCCTGAAAATATCCCGCCAGATTTACAAACACACGTTCTGCTCCACCCTTGTGAAGGGAGCCGATATAGAATGCTATTTTTTTCTTCGCATTTTTTTCATTCATAGCCTTGCATAAAATCCTTCATTTTTCAACCATAACACCCATTTTTCTTGTTTTGATCCTGCATTTTCGGCAAAAATCGGCAAAATTTCCGTCCTTAATTAAATTTTCATTTATTTTCGTCTGTTTGAATGCTTTGACAATTTGCTTTATTTTCTGAAAACTTATTTTCATTTTCCTCAGTATAACATGCGCAATCTGTTCATTTTATCATATCCCACACGTTATGACTTCCATGGAAACTCTCATACCACTGTTGAAAGACGAAATAGGCCCAGGCCAGCCCTGAATAGTTTTCTCCCGTCGACGCTCCCCTGTCGCCGGTCTCCACATACGCCCTCACCATTTTTGATACATACGGCGCATCAAATATGTTTTGACGCTTTACAAATTCATAATCCGCATAACATAACAGCTGCTCTTTCAGCGGCCCTCTGAGCCATTTATCCAGAGGAACGCCAAAGCCCTTCTTCGGACGCTCCAGCAGCTCTCTCGGTATATAATCATAGGCAATCTCTTTCAGGATATGTTTCTTGTCGCCCGCCCTGTACTTATACTGATGGGGAATCCGATAGGAGAAATCCATCACATCCGGATCAAGAATCGGACATCTCGCCTCCAGAGAGTACCTCATGGACGCCCTGTCCATCTTACATAGAATATCGCCCGGCAGATAGGTTTCCATATCCAGCAGCATCCGGCAGATCTGCCAGTCCTTCACATGATAGCTGCTCTCGACGGGATAATGCACAGATAACGCGTGTTTTCCTACAGGAAGCTCTCCCACCATGGCACGCGCCATCCCCGGATAATTTCCGGCGGCGAACTGGGTCTTCAGCTCCCGCTCCCTGTTGCCCGCAATCACCCGCACTTTAAAGGGAAGCCTGTCCTGCACACGGAGCTGTTTTAACCCCGGCAGTCTGCACAAATGATGCACCACGGCTCCAAACAGATCCAGCTTCTGCGCCTGCGCCACCTTATCATAAATATGATACCCACAATAAAACTCATCCCCGCCGTCGCCCGAGAGCGCCACCGTCACCTGCTGTCTTGCGAGCTTGCAGACCAACATCGTTGGAATCTGGGAGGGATCGGCAAAAGGCTCATCATAATATTTCGGGATGCCCTCCACCATGCGGAGCATATCCGCCTCGTCGATCATCAGCTCCGTATGGGCCGTCCCCAGATAATCGGCCACCGCTTTGGCATAGGCCGCTTCATTATATTTTTCCTCATGGAATCCGATAGAGAAAGTCCTGACCGGCTCCGCCGAACATTCCTGCGCCAGAGCCGTTACCAGTGAAGAATCATAACCGCCGCTCAAAAAAGTCCCGAGAGGCACATCCGCGATCATGCGCAGCGACACGGCGCGTTTCAGGAGAGCCTTTAGCTGCTCCTTCGCCTCATCATAACTTCCCACCGGGAACTTCGACGCCCCCGCGTAAGCCCTGCCTGCGCTCCAGTAACTCCAGACCTTTATTTGTCCGCCCTGAAACCTGAGAATCGAACCGGGAGACAGCTTATAAACATTTTCATAGATGCTGTCCGGTGCATTGATATACTGTTGAAACAGATAGCGGGAGAGCACGCCTCTGTCGATCCTGCCCTGAAAATCGGGACAGGCCATGATCGGCTTTAACTCGGAAGCGAACACGATCTCTCCCTGCTCATACCAATAATAGAGCGGCTTTTTACCGATTCGGTCACGAATCAGATAAAGCGCTTCCTCCTCCCTGTCATAGAGCGCGATGGCAAACATTCCGTTAAACCGGTTCACACAGGAAATCCCCCATTTTAAATAGGCGGCTATGATAACTTCCGTATCGCAGTCCGATCGGAAGGGATAGTCCGCCAGCTCTTCTCTAAGCTCTCTGAAATTGTAGATTTCTCCGTTATAAACCAGAACAACCCGTCCGTTTTCCGAATGCATGGGCTGATGCCCCAGCAGCGAAAGATCCATAACCGAAAGGCGCCTCTGCGCCAGCCCCAGCTGATAACCGCCCGCCGCCGGATATATTTCCGCCCCGCTGTCGTCCGGGCCCCTGTGATACATCGTATCATTCATCTGTCTCAGCTTTTCAGGGGAAAGCTCCCTCTTTCTGATGTATCCGCATATTCCACACATGCCGTCTTCTCCCAGTTCTTCCCGCGCAGTTATCTCACATCCTTGCCCAAAAAATATTCCTTATACTCGCCAAAGTCCTTGCACTCATTGTCCACAGATTCCACCAGCTCCACATATTTCTCCTGCAAAAGCGCCCTGTAATTACCGAAATTGTCATACCCCTCTTTACACCATGCGAAGGGATGTACCAGAATCTGCACCTTATCAAATCCCGTGATGTTAGCCTCGTCCGGATAACCGTAACGCCAGATATGGTTTGCGTCAGACAAATATTTTACGCCCAGTTTCGTATCGTCTGTTATTTTATCTGCAAAAGTAAAGAAGTCATCCTGATACGCATTCAAAATGCCGTCCAGTTTGATATTCTCTCTGAGCACATCCTTGGAAGGCCTGTGCACGGAAAATTCTGTGATGGCAAAGCCGAACATCTCGCTCAAAATATCTATTTCCATGCGGATGCGTTTCCTGATCTGCTCCATGTCTGTCATGCCGTTGAGGGCAAAATGCAGGCCGATATGCTGTCCCCTCTCGTGCATGTCCTTGATAATGTCCATATTTTTTCTTGATAAAATATTATAAGAATTGTTTGTCCACTGAAAAAAGAATGTGGAGGTGAAGTCCATGCTCTGCTCCACTTTGGCAAGCTGCCATGCCCTGTCTACACTGTACTCCACATCATGACGCATGATGATAAAGGAATCCCTGTTCAGCGCCTCCGCATAACTGCACTGTCTGCCTGTAGACTTTATGATCCTGATAATTTCTCTGTAATCGTTAAATGAAAACATGGTCGCCTCCGCCTTGTCTTTTTTTATCAACAGTATAGCACATTTTGCCGGAAATTACGAAATAATTCTTTGAATGCCCGTGTCACTCCGTTCGCCGCACAGATTTCTTGCCATAATACGCCGCAATTCCCTGGTTCACCCATCCGTTCTCGTCCGAATCGAAATAGAAACACTCAAAATCATCGATATACTCCGGCATCTCCAGCACAACTTCCTCCTCCGGGCAGGTTTCCAGATAATCATAAATCCCGACACATTTTTCGTAATACTCCCGGTAACTTCCGTTATGCACCGAGCGGGCTACCCTGTAAAGCGGCATTTCCTCCACAGACAGAGGACTTACAATTACAGCCGCCAGACAGACATAGATCAGGACCGCCATACTGCTCCCATCTGCTGGCAGTCCCAAAAGTCTGTGAAGACAAATCCCGGCAAACAGTGCAAGGTTCAGCAACGCCAGGACAAGAGCCGTGTCAATTATAAAATAACATCTGTTTGGTACATAATAATCTCCATAACCCAGCGCCACAGGAAAGTACGCCACAAGTCCCGCCGCCAGCGAAAGCACCGTAATCACACCGTACTCTTTCAGAGCAATCCTGCACTTCCCCGCCATATACAGTCCCGCCGCGATCATGAGAAGAAACACCCACCCGAATATGGTTTCTTTAAAAAGTCTGCTCGTCTCCTCCGCAAACATACGTGCCGTATACAGAAACGCCTTCCCAAAATGCAGTCCGGCCCCCGCCGTCCCGTCGTGTCTGGCAAAATTTCCGGGCGCCGCCACATTGACCAGAGCGCCGGCCACCCCCGCTGCCAGAACTGCCAGATTGTGGACTGATACCTTTCGCGACAACAGGAAAAAAACTACCGTCAGGATCAGCGCCGTATAACAACCCGCTCCCGCCACCGCAAGGGAACCGCCGGAAGAGAGAAAAAACAGAATCCCCGCACAGACTGCATACCCCGTCTTTCTCCGTCCACGTAGTTCCTCTTTATTAATAAGAAGAAACAGGGTTAACGCCACAAGCAGAACGGAGAACGGTATGCTGTATGCCACCGCGCCGGAATACCAGAACCAGATCTCTGCATAGACGTCCGCGTTCACTAACGTCACAACAAAAATGGTCAGAAGCACAAGCCTAAGAAGAAGCACCCGCTTTCTCTCTTCCATCCCCGGTCCTTCCGAAGAACCGTCTGCGTCTGCCTGAAAAAAAGAGAGTCCCGCCCACAACAGTGCAAAAAGCGCCGTAAAAAAGAAAACTACATTTCCCACCATCACAGCCCGCAGCTGTGAAAGCCCGAAATTATTAATCGGAGAGAGAAAAGCCTGTAGAAACATAGCAAAGAACGTGCCCTGCCAATCCATGTACAAATCTTTCACATACAGGAGCGAAGCAGCAAAATATTTCGGGAGTGATACATGAAAGACACCCACTCTCACGCCATGGGTAAAATCATCCCCGCTAATCACCGTATAGCCTGCCCCCACGGCAATCACACCTACGGCTGCCACAATTATAATCACACATGTTATTGAAATAAAAATCCCTATCCAACTTTTTTGTCTCACGATCCTGATTCTCCATATATCATCTCAGATGCCACTACCGTAAATTATGGAAGAAAGAATTACACAGCACTTCTTAGGCCGCAGGCTCCCGCGTCTGCGGCGCTAGAAACTCTGGTATAAAAATGCCGCCGTATCATAACTTCCGCCATAGATTCCTGTAACAATCAAAAGCAGCACCACACCATAATAGCATCCCCACCTGACAGGCATCGGACGGGCCGACAGGACGCGGCGCACATCTTTTCCCCGCTCCTCCAGCAAAGAGACTGCAAGCCACAGCAGACAGGCCGCAGCCAGAAGCAAAAAACCATATTTACTCAGCCCGTAGGAGGTCACGTCAAAAACCCCTTCCCGCAGACGAAAGTCCAGCAAAAGAGATCGATAAATCTGTCCCGCCTGAGAAAGGCTTTCCGCACGGATCAGCACATCCGCAAAAAAGACAATCACCCACGTTCTTGCCATGCAAAACAGGCCATTGAGCCTGCTTTCCTTTATATGAAGCTTCTCTCTCCACAGGGCATACTGCGGCTCCAGTACCAGTGACACACACATAATCACACCATAGTAAATACCCCACAGAAGGTAACTTACCGTTCTGCCATGCCACGCACCCGTCAACAGCCAGACAAACATAGTGCCGATGATTCCCGTCACATGCTTTCCCATCTTTGGCCATCTCTTCTTTGCGCCTTTGCCGATCTTCCGTCCGGCTGAAGACATGACAAAGGAAAACATCACGTAGTCCTTAAACCAGGTTCCAAGCGTAATATGCCATCTGCGCCAAAACTCAGCCACCGATTTAGAAAAATAGGGTCTCCTGAAATTCTCCGGCAAAATAATGTCAAAAGTTTCACTGACACCCAGCGCCATATCCATATAGCCTGAAAAGTCCGCATAGAGCTGCAACATGTAAAGAACCACCGCCAGCGCATAAATACTGCCCGGTGCTGCATTACCTCCGCCTCCAAACACGCTTCCCACAAAGAGATTGATCCGATCCGCAATCACCAGCTTCTTAAAGGCGCCCCAGACAAACCGCTGTACACCGAAAAGCATCCGCTCATAGTCGAAGACATGGGGCCTCTCAAACTCCTCCTGGAGTTTCCCGTAGCGGTGGAACGGCCCCTGCGTGATCGCCGGAAAATAGGCCAGATATAATAAAAGTTTCAGGAAATTTTCCTGCGCCCCGCACTGCTCCCGCCCCACATCCACCACATAACCGATGGCCGTCAGTGTATAAAAGGAAATGCCAAGCGGCATCACCACACGGGCGAAAAAGGCGTCCGCCCGAAGACCTGTCAAACCTGCATTTTGCAGAAACGGCAGGAGCACCACCATGTATTTTGTGAAAAGTAAAATTCCCAGGCCCAACACAAAATAAAGGATTTGAACGCGTTTTCTGCGCCTCTCAAATCCCTGTTTCACCGTCTTTTTCTTCTCTTTCTCCACACACGCCGAAAGCGCCTGCCCCTGCGCCGCAAGACTGCGTTTTAAGTATATCCCGCAGGCATAAGCTCCCGCTCCCGTCAAAAGCAGACCCACCGGGATCCCGCCCGTGCCGATCACATAAAACAGGCCGCTGGCCGCGGCCAAAATCACCCACTGCCATTTTTTAGGCACCAGGTAATACAGGGCAAAACAGATCACCCACAATATCACAAAGCTACTCGACAGAAACTGCATGAATCCCTCCGTTCGGATCGTATCATTCGTCATCCACCAGACGTTTTACCAGATCCATAATCGACTCTTTATTCCTGAAATTCTCCGCTACCACGTATTTGGCGTCGATTTCAATGTCGAAGACGTCCTCCAGCTCGCTCACGATATTGATCACGGTGAAGGAATCGATCACACCCTCCTCCATCATATTGTCTCCCGTGTAATCGAGAGCTTCCTCGCAATACTCCTCTAAGATCTCCAATACTTTTTCTTCCATCATATATCCTCCGTCTTTTTACTCACACCCCGCGCTTACGCGCTCTTTATCCGACTTCATCGGACATGTTAGTATATTTTATCTTCAACAGGTTTCCATCCGCAAGGGGCAGATAAAGCATGTCCGCCTCCTCCTTTTTCTTCTCCGGCGCAATTTTACGGTACCGCAGAATCTTTGCACGCTTTCCGTCCACCACTGTCTGAAGCGGAGGAAAAACGCCCGTCTTTCCGTAATCCACACTGCGAAGCAGCCGATAAATCTTATCCGGCTCCTCCTCCAGGTTCAAAAATCCCTCCCCCGGTATCTCCGTGGAACGGTACATCCTCCGCTCCGGGGAAAACGCCTGCGGTCTGGTCTCCACTTTTTCCGAAAGAACCGCGTCAAAACACTCGAAAAATCCTTCACAGGCCAGATCCATCAACTGCTCTGCCAACTCATAAGCTTTCGTGTCCGGCCCGATCTCACAGGACTTTTGTATAATGATATTTCCCTCATCAACGCCCACCGTCACATAGTGCCATGTGATACCTGTCCGCTTTTCGCCCTGATAAATGACCCAGCTGGGGGCGTTTCTTCCGGGATAATCCGGCAGGAGCGCATTGTGGAAATTGATAATCGCAATATTCTCCTTTTCCACCAGTGAGGCCGGGAAAAGATAATTGTTGCTGGCTGAAACAATCAGGGTTTTCTCCTGTATTTCCTTCAAGTATACACCAAGCTCCCGCCTGTCTGGCACGGAAGAAAAAGGAATTCCACTCTCCTCACAAATTTGTGCTGTAACGCTCAGCGCATGGAGCTCATGCTCGATAAATTCCAGAAGGTAACCGTAATCCGCCTGTCTGTCCGCAATATATTTCAGGATCTCCCCGGCGGCCTTGCCGTAACCGATCACCACGACTCTTTCAAAATCCGTCTCCATGCAATTCCTCATTTCCGATACCACATTCCCATTTGGCACACGCCATTCACAAAACGCGCTTGCATCGCTTTTTACTTATATACGGGTATTCCCTCCGACCGAATTGTTACTTCATATGCTCCTTCAGCTTCACCCGGTCAATCTTGCCGTTGGCGTTGATGGGCATTTTCTCCACCCGAATCACCTTATTGGGCAGCATATACTCCGGCACCAGCCGGGCTATTCTTTCATTAATATATGCCTTATCCAGCTCCTCCTCGATAAAGAGCACAATCTTTTGATGCCTTTCATCATAGAGACAACAGCAAAGGGAAATTTCTTCCAGAGATGACACCGCAGTCTCGATCTCTCCCAGCTCGATCCTGTGCCCCATATGCTTAATCTGAAAATCCTTCCGCGAGAGATATATGATTTCTCCCCGCTCATTGTATTTAACAATATCCCCTGTCCGATAGATCAGCTCGGGCACCGCCTGATTCAGCGGATTCTGCACAAAGGCCTCTCTGGTCTTCTCCGGATTTTTATAATATCCCATGGACAGAGACGTACCTCTGACACAGAGCTCACCCGACTCCTCTTCCGCCACCGGCTGATTCTTCTCGTTTAAAACCAAGATATCCGTGTTCGGCATCGGGAAGCCGATAGGGAGCGGTTCTTCGTCCGAAAACTCACGATCCACAATATAATAAGTGCAGGCGTCCGTGATCTCCGTAGGCCCATAAAGATTCGCATACTGCACGTCCGGCAGGAATTTCCGCCATACATTGAGCTGCTTGTTGGGCATCACCTCGCCGCAAAACAACACCCTTTTTAAGGTATCCGTCAGATCCACATTCCGAAACGCTTTCAGCTTCGCCACCACAATTAACGCCGAGGGCACCCAGAAAATGGTATTAATCTTCTTTTCCTTCAAATACTCCAGCAAAAGAACCGGCTGGGCGAAGAGATTTTTCGGTATAATATAAGTAGTCGCACCCGTTTTCAAGGTGCTGTAAATATCCAAAATGGAATTATCAAAATAGAAGGGCGCCTGATTGCCAAAGCTGTCCTTCTCCGTGATCTCAAAGGTTTCCGTCACCCAGTCAATGTAGTCGATCACGGCCCGGTGATTGATGGTCACACCCTTTGGCACTCCTGTAGAGCCCGAGGTGAACAGCACATACAAAAGGTCGGTGTCAATACCGCGCCTGCGGGCCTCTTCCAGCTTCTCTTCCTTCTCCTGATCTCTCCCTTGCATGGAAAAAATTTCCTCCAGCAGAAGAAACTCTCCCTCATAATCATATGCCGCAAAAACATCCTTTAAAGAAGCCGTAGTGATAACCACAGCTGGCTCCAGAACCTCCAGAATCTTATTGACACGGCTTCCCGGCATGTCCACATCGATGGGGGAATAAAAATTACAGCTGTAAGCCGCGCCCATGAAAGAAACAAGCACGTCCACACCCTTTTCCAGAAAAATAGCGACAGGCTTTTTAAACAGGCCTCTCTGGGTCAATTCACAGGCAATGTCCCTCGCCCTCTCCCGCAGCGCGCCGAAGGTAATCTCCTTCTTCTCATCCGCATAGGCCGTCTTGTCCGGGAAACGCTTCGCCGTCTCGTCCAGCCAGTAAGTAACGTTCGCTTTCATACATCCTCCCTGTCAGGTCAGGTTCTACGGTCAGGGCTGTCTGTTCCGCTCCCTCTTCCTGTCAGCACAATCTATGGTACAGAAATCACGGGATAGTAAGTATCCTGCGTCATCTCTGTCTTTACATGATAAACATCATACAAATCCGTCATCTCAAGGCCGCATCCCGCCGGATCATAAGAACCGTAGAGCGCAATTCCCTTCTCCGCCGCCAGATTTTTCACCTTTTCCTCCACATCCAGCGTGATCTGAAAGGCCTCCTCAGATTCTATGTAATTATACATCATGGGCGAATAGGGTGGCAAGTATAAAATGACCTCCACGCCCGCCTCCTCCAGATGGTCAATCAGCGCGGAAAGCCGCCAGAAATGATCGTTGTCAATCTCATGGTAATCTGTCATGCGGTAGACCACATGCTCCTCCATGGCCTGTCTTGTCATTTCCTCCACGTCCTTTGCCTCAACCTCCCGAAGCTCCCGCTGATAACTGACACTTCCGTCAGCATGCTTGAGATACCCGTCCGTCTCCCATTGCTCCGTGTAGGAAACGGCAAACCGCTTCTTTTCGGGGAGAAGCGTCACATTGTAACGGAAATAATCCAGAGAAAGCGTTTTTGAAAAATCCCTTCCTGTATCCTTTGACGGAAGCAGCGAATCTTCACTGAATTTCCCATCTATCATAAGTCCCATATAATTGGCGTAAGATTGCAGTTCCTTCCATTTCTCATTGTCGTGGCTAGTATTGAAAAGAAAAGGATCTACCCCGATCACCATGGTCTGTGGCAGTTTATCCTGTTGAAACAAAATACCCGCCACGGCAAGAAGATCATAGATCGTCGCCTCCGACAGTCCCGCATTGTAAAAGGAATGCGTCCCGAACATGGTATGATCGAAGGTATATACCCTGCTGGACCCAAGAACCACTGTCTGAAACGGTTCTTCCTGACCGCTTAGTCGGGCAGCCAGCAGATTCCTGTCGTTATAGTCAGACTCCTCAAGCCCCTCCACGTTCTTTCCCGCCGCCATCTGCGCGGCAATATCGTCATAAGTGACGCGCAGGAGCGCATAGGAATCCACATGCCAGTTCACGATCCCTATAAAAAGCAGAACCGGCAGGAGAAACAGCGCCGGTCTGTACCATTTTTTCAGCTTATTTTTCATTCTCTTCCGTCTCTTTTCCAAAACTCAAACTAAATAGAAGCGGCAGCGCCACAAACACCCCGTAGGCATAGCGGAACTCATTGTAAACAGGAGTCGCCAGAAGCAGGCTTCCAAGCAGCATAACACAGGGCACAAAGGCAAAAGCGTTCCGCCTTCTGTAAAGCGCACACGCAAAGGCCGCAAGCAAAAGCCATGTGTTCATTCCAAGACTCCACACTTTGTTATAAAATTCTTGAAACCACTGTAAAAACGCGCCCATAGACAGCTCCGCATCATAACTGAAAAGCTTTCTCTGCGTCTCTATCCCGAAGGGGTTGTCCACCATAAAGTATTCGCTGTAGAGAATCTGTTCATGGGGAATATGTAAGGCGTAATACCCGGCCGTCTGCCGTATTTCCGCTTCCAGATACAGCATGGGGTTTCGCAGCCCTACCCGCAGCCAGAGCTTCGCATAGTCCCCTCTGTGATCCGCAATGGCCTGCTGGTTTCCGTGCTCGCGTATGTAATTCTTTGTCATATCAAACAGATACGGGTTGTAATAGTCGTCGATCTGCGCAAGCGGCACCACCGCCTCGAGCATATCTATTTCCTCCTGCGTCAGACTCCCGCCCCTTTTATAAGCGCACAGCAGATGCTGTGTTGGCATGGTCAGACTCTCAATGGTATCCGGCGGCTCCACCTGTAGTGCGCCGAGCACCGGCCCCTGCCACAGAAGGTATACAAGAAGCACTGCCGCCACCGCAAGATACCTGTTATACCGCTTCCAAAAGCCCTGCCCCTCCTCTGTTCTCCTCTTTCTCCTGCCCCATAGTCCTTCCAGAATCAGGAATACCGATGTACCCAAAAAAATAAAAATGCCGTTACTTCTGAGAAGGCAGACTGCCAGTCCCGTCACAAAAAACCGTATCCACGGATGCCTTCCGCTCTCCCGGCCGCAGGCACAGGTATGGGTCGTCCACAGAAAAAGCAGGAATGCCGCCGTAAACCAGGCGTCCTTTCCCATGCAGATACTAAACATTCCGTTGACGGGAAGAAACGCGTAGAAAAAGACCGCAAGGATCAGCCACAAGAGTCCCGTGCCTCTTCGGTATAAAAGATACAGAAAATATCCAAACACAGCCGCAGTAAGCGCCATCTGAAAGAACGTGTAAAGCGCCACCGCCGCCGTATAACTGTGAAACAATCCATATCCCGCCGTAAGAAACACCTTAATAATCATGGTATGAAAGTAAGGATGATGGTTGGAGCGCGCCGCAAGCCCCAAAGCCTGCTCCATCTGCCACACGGCGTCGTTGTTAAACCAGGTAGGAAAATACATGAGATAGTAAGGCAGATAGCAGATCAGACACACAAGAGAAAAGAGAAGCCACACCCACCAATGTCCCTGCCGCACGCCTCTCGAAGAAAAGAGTCTGGACAAAACCGCACGCACGCCGGCGGGTACATATGCCGCCACAAACACACTGCCGTTTTCCACAAGAAACCCCAGCAAAAGCAAAACGCCGTAGCTTACGAGTATCCAGAGCAACAGCCGCGCCATGTTCTGCGTGTTGCTGTAGGGCGCAGACCTCTGCCAGTCTCCCAGAACGATGAAAAAAGCGTAGCAGAAAGCAAAGGGGATCAACAGCAGAAACTGATATTTTCCGGGCCGCCTTATTTTTCTCTCCATCTCAGATCCCATCGTTTTCCTCCGTGCTCTCATGCAGTTCCCGTGCTTCGCCCTCCGGCACAGCTCCTATGCCTGCGCCGTCATGTTCCGTGTTTTTTCCGATATGTCTCGCACACCTCTTCGATATAATCGCGCCACTGTCCATAGACCGCCTCGTCATTGGCCTTCTCGGCAATCTTTCTCGCATTCCGCCCAAGTCTTTCGGCAAGCGCCGGATCCTCAATCAGCCGGTTGATCCCCTCCTCCATCGCTTTCTGGTTCTTGATGGGAATCAGCAGGCCGTCCACCTCGTTCGTCATGATTGTGCGGGGGCCGCCGCAGGGACAGTCCGTGGCCACAATGGGAAGTCCCAGAGCCATGGCCTCCATCAGCGCATTGGGAAGCCCCTCCCAGTCAGAGCTGAAAGCAAAAAGCGCCGCATCCGTAAGCTGTTTCTCCAGACTGTCACTGGCGCCCATCAGATGCACATAATCCTGCGCATGAAGCTCTTTGATCGTCTTTTCCAGAAGCTCCTTCGTGCCGTCCCCCGTGTCTCTTCCGTATATCTTCAAGTCGTAATCCGGATGTTTCTTGTGCACCTGGTCAAAGGCGCGGATCAGCATAACCTGGTTTTTGAAATCTACCAGCCGCCCCGACTGCACCACTGTCTTTGTCCGTTTCGCGGGCTCGGGCACACCAATATATTTCGGATTCAGGGGATTTAAGATAATACAGGAGTTTTTCTGCAGCCTTGGCGCAAAAAACTCCCTCGCCCCCTCCGTCTGAAAAACACAGCCGTCCGCTCTCGGAAAGAGAAACGGAATCTGCACTTTATCAAAAGGCCTGTCATAATGTCCCACCGGGTCCGTCCGTATGGAGATAATCACCGGGATCTTAATGAAAAAGGCGGCAGTCAGTCCCCGATAGAGCGCTTTTCTTGCAAAAGGAATCAGGATATCCGGTTTCTCTTCCTTTAAAAACTGCTTTAGATAGCGGATACGCAGAAGAAACTGCACGATACGGGGCTTCTTCTCGTCACCCTCCCGCAGTCCCACATGCACGCGCCGCACCCTCTCGTCTATCCAAAATTCATCCTCGCCCTGCCATTCCGTGGCCACGAGCACCTCATAACCGTTCTGCACAAAGCGGTTGGACAGATTCGATACCACCCGTTCCGCGCCGCCCTGCTCCAGGCAGTTCAAATGAAAAGCAATTTTTCGCGCCATGCTTACCTCCATGTCAGGAAAATTTGTCTCCGCAATCCACACCAATTCTGACCATATCAGTCAGTCGACCATTCCCTGATTTTGCGTATATATTCTTCCTTGGAGAAAACGCCCGCCCGCTCCACCGAAAGCCTGCTGTAATGCGCCATCTCCTCCTCATTCTGCATCAGCTCAACCACCCGGGCCGCCGTACTTTTCTCTCCGTCTTCTATGTGGGAGGCGTCCATATCCGGGTCCTTTCCCATGTTCGGCACCAAAACCCCGTATTTTCCGTCGAAAATTTCCGCCGGGCCGGTCATACAGTCTGTGGCCACCGCCACGAGCCCCATCGCCATAGCCTCCACCAGAGCGTTCGGAAATCCTTCCCAATAAGAAGTCAGAAGGTAAAGCGTTCCCTTTTTCAGGTAGGGATATGGATTTTTCTGTAGTCCCGCAAAATACACGGCCTCCGCGATCCCCAAGTCAGCCGCGAGTTTCCGATATGGCGTAAACTCCCCTTTCCCGATAATCAAAAGCTTCGTGTCCGGGAGCTTCTCATGTACCAGCGAGAAAATTTTGAGCAGATGCCAGAAGCCCTTGACCACATCTTCCCGCCCCATGGACACAATGACCCGTCCATCCTGCCATGGAAGCTGCGCCTCTTCTTCCTCCGCTTTTGCCCGGATTTGCGCAATATCAAAGAATCCCTGCAACGTATAGGTATGATCACAGGCATACTTCTTCTCAATCATCTGCCGAAGGGTTTCCGAGCAGCAAAGCATCCTGTCAGACCGCTTACAAAAGAGCCCAAGCCAGGAGCTGTCCATGTCCATATAGCTCATGACCCCCAGCCAGCATTTCGGACCCCGCCTTGAAAAGAGCCGCCCTGCAAAGATATTTGCCAGATTGGCTGTCGGGCCAAAGCTGTAGACAATGTCAATCCGTTCCTTCTTCTTCAGCTTTTTAAGTCTGTGGCCACGCCTGAATACGTTGAGGACTTTTGCCAATTTCCCGGGACGGCTTGGCAGTCCCAGATCCGTCACCGGTATTCCCTCCACGTCAAAGTCGATATTGGCAGAATCAAAAATGGCAATCTGTACCTCGAAATACGGCCTTAAAATAACAGCCGTCATTGCGCATACCTTTTCCGCTCCTCCCTGATGCAGTGAAGGCACGACCAACAACATTTTTTTCATATGCCCGAATTGTCTCCCTTCTCATAAAAAAGGCGGTAGCCCCCGGCCTGTGTGCACACGTTAAACCCGGCCGCAGTCAGTTCCTGCGATGTATCCCTGCGCTCATAATCCGCCCGTCCCAGAATTTCTTCTGCCCAGTTCTGTGCCGGCTGCTCTATGCTCAGGTAGGTCACAAGATCCGTGGCTTTTGCCTCCCTTGTGACAGTATCCGACACAAAACACTTAAGGCCCGCCGCCTGCGCCTCCACAAGCACACCCGGTAAGCCTTCGAAAAAGGAAGGCAGAAGAAAAATGTCCATAGCCTGATAATAACGTTCCGTATCCTTACGGTTTCCCATAAACTTCACCTGAACGGCAATCCCCATCTGTCTGCACCGCTCCTCCATGGCGGGCCTGTCCTCCCCCTCCCCCAGCAGGAGCAGGACAGCGTCAGGCCTCTCCCTGCAGACCGCCGCAAAGACTTCCAGCAGGTAGGGATGGTTTTTCTGATACTCAAACCGTCCTACATGGCCAAACACCAGCTTGCCGGAGACACCAAGCTGTTCTCTCACAGCCTCCCTCACCTTTTCATCATAGGTAAACCGCCTCACATCGATGGCGTTGTGGATTATTTTAACCCTTCCTTTATGCACGGCTTCCCTGCCGAACACATCCTCTCCCGCAAGCACGGAGCAGGCAAAGCAAAAGTCTGCCTTGCAGGCAAGTCCCTGTCTGAAAAAACGGGTGGCAGCGCCCTTTGGTCCCTTCACCACACCCGCGTTTCTGGCATGTGCCACCGTAATCGGCACCCCGGCCGCCTTTGCGGCAGGAAGATAAATCCCCGCGGTGCTGGTCATATGTCCCTGTACCACCCGGAACTCTTTATGTTCCGCAAAGAATTTCCGGACGGCTCTTTTGTAGGAGAAATAGTTATATACTTTAAATTTGGGGAGCACGTAAATATGCCCTCCCATAGCCAGTATCTCCTCGTCGTAAAATTGAGGTTTCCTCCGGTTCACATCTGCGCTGTGAACCAAAAAGTCAAACTGGATCTCATCCCGGTTCATCTGCCTGTAGAGATCCATGATACGGCTCTCCGCGCCGCCCAGACCGACCCCGCCCAGCACATGCAGTACACGTATCACTTTTTCCATATACTTACACTCCTCCACACGGAAAATGCCCGTTTTTGACATTCTCCTGAGTGAAACTTAGTAATTCCCTGCGAAACGCCCTCTGCGTGAGCATTAGAATCACTTTCACTCTATGACAGTATATCTCCCGTCTTCAGCACGGCGCTGCTCTCATACCTGTCAATCAAAAGCGAGCCGTCCACCGTGCGCACCACAGGCTTTCCCTCAAAAACATCGATCACCTCACCCGGTGCGTAAGCCGAAAAATCGATCATCTCATCAAAGGGATGCGCCTCCCAGATGCGCACTTCCTCACCCCTGCACAAGGCAAACGCGCCCGGGAAAGGAGCTGCCACCCCGCGGATCAAATTATAAATATCACGTGTTCTTTTATGAAAATCAACCTTGCCGTCCGCCGCCGTCCGTTTCTCATACCAGGAGTCAAAGTCCTTAGAATCTGTCCTGATTTCAATATGGCCGCTTTCATAGGCGGTAAGAAGCCTGCGGATAAGGCGTTTCGAACAGATCATGTTTTTGTACTGCGCCGTGCGGATATCATCGTGGGGCGTGATGGAAAACATCTCCGTTGCAAACACATTCGGGCTGTCCGCCTTCTCGTCATAGCGGAACAAATTCAGGTTAAAGCGGGTGTCCCCGAGAATCACTGACCAGTTTAAAGGAGAACGTCCCCTGCCGAAAGGCAGATATCCGCTGTTGCCATGGAAACCATATATGCCATGTTTGAAACAGTCCAGAACGGATTTTGGAATGAGCCTCTGCCACCCCATGGAGATACCGATGTCAAACTCATTCTCCTGCATGAATTTCTGCGTCTTCTCATCCGTCAGGAAATAACTGTCCGCCTCGTGTACGGGAATCCCGTATTTTTCTGTCAGGACAGACAGGCCTTTGTACCCCGAAACCTGATTTTTCTTCGTCACCTCCGGGCTGATCGTAATAACCAGATCCACGGGACAGATTTCCTCCCTGATAAAGTTGATGATATTCTCCGAAGTATCTTTTACACCAAACACTACTACCCTGTATTTCATAGCTCTCCCATCCTTACTCTTTCATCGCATATTGTATATTTTACTTCAAGTATTCCTTATACCAGTCAATTGCGAGCGAGATCCCCCGCGCAAAATCGTAGGAAGGGTCATATCCCAAAAGCTTTCTCGCCTTGCTGATATCCGCGTTGGAATCCCGCACATCCCCCCTCCTTGGCGGGCCAAAATTTGGTGTGACATTCACGCCAAGCGCCTGGCAGAGCTGGTCATACATATCAATCAGATAAAGCCGTCCGCCCGCACCGATGTTGAAGGCCTCCCCGGCCGCATCGCTGTCTGCCATGCAGGCGCGCAGATTAGCCTCAATCACATTATCGATGTAAGTGAAGTCCCTTGACTGTTTCCCGTCCCCGTTGATGGTGGGTACTTCCCCGTGCAGCAGCTGCTTGATAAACTTCGGGATTACCGCCGCATACATGCCGTCGGGATCCTGTCTGCGGCCAAACACATTGAAATACCGCATTCCATAAGTGTCAAGCCCGTATAACTCCTTATAGAGCCGTCCGTACTCCTCGTCCGTCTTCTTTGTCAGCGCATAGGGGGAGATCACCCTTCCCTCATGCCCCTCTCTCTTCGGGAGCTCCGTGGAGTCCCCGTAAACGGAAGAGCTGGAAGCATAGACAAATTTTTTCACGCCGCACACATGCGCCGCCTCCATCATATTCAGTGTGCCCCGGATATTAATTTCCTCATACAGAAGCGGCATCTCAATGCTTCTGGGAACACTTCCCCAGGCCGCCTGGTGCAGCACATAATCCGCCCCTTCGGCCGCTTTTTTACAGGTTTCCAGATCCCGTATATCCCCTTTGATGAAGGTAAAGGCTCCCCTTTCCATAAAAGGCTCAATATTCTCATATTTACCGGTGGACAGATCATCCAGACAGCGCACGGTACATCCCATGTCCAGCAGCGCCTCACACAGATTCGAGCCGATGAAGCCAGCACCGCCCGTCACCAGAAACACCGTTCCTTTTTCAAACTGAATATCCTGATAGCTCATGAAAATACCTCCATTTTAAAAATCAGCGTGATTCTTAAGCAACTCCCTCAGCAGTAAAAACAACGCAATATAAAACAAAGAAAACCCGTATATCATATAGCGTGAAAGGCACATGATCGTAATCGACGTGGCACACACGTTCGCCGTGATGAACAGTAGCGCCGTCCCCATGACGACCGCCGCCGGATACCGCTTTTTTACAAAAGCCTGCCAGAGCGCCAAGCCCGCCGCCAACAGATAGAGCAGAAAAGCCACGGGGTTGATCAGAGGATGCACCACCGCAATACTTCTGACAAATCCGTTCCGGCACAACAGAATGTAATCGTACAGCCACTGCCCAAAGCATGCCGGCAAAAGCTTTTTTATCATTTTTCCCGCCATATCGTCTGACATACTGCTCTGTTCATAGTAATCCACTTCGCCCAGACTAAAATAGTAAGCCGACAGATCCGCCTCCAGAATCTGGAATTTGAGGATGTCATGGTTATCCTCCAGATAGGAGGCGCGCTCCGCAAAGCTGTCACCGCCAAATTTATAATTCAGCCCCCGCTCCTGTGCCTCCTCGTAAAACCGATCAAAAAAGACCTGTTCCAGACTCCCTTCCTCAAAGACGGCCCGGTCCTCCTCGTCGCAGGCATACATCACGTTGGTCAGGGTGTTGACCTGCCCGTAAGTGTTGCCCATAAAGTAACCGGTGACGGCATAATTGTAAACATGCACCGTCAGATCCCGCAGAAGAAAAGTCAGAACCAGCGCCGCTACGGGAATAAATAACACTCGGTATTTTTTATATACAATCAGGCGCACAAAACAGAGAAACGCCCACAGGAGAATCGTGGTCATCATCTGTCCTCTGGTCATGGACAGAAGGTAAGAAAAAAGCAGTGCAAGCCAGACGTCCCGCCACCTGCCCTCAAAGAGCATTCGCAGGAGAAAATACAGGAAAAAAGTAAACAGCGGAATACAGAGAGCCTCGCTCATCACTGAATTTTCAAGAAAAATATGCAGAGCCGACACATACCGCGTAATCAGATGCGGCGCCAGCTGCAAAGCTGCCACCAAAAGCTCCTCCCACAGTCTGAGCCCAAACCGCCCGGCCAAATATTCCGTGAGCGCCGTAATCCCAAGTGCCGTGAGAATCCCCTGGCCGGCCATCGCCGGCACAAGATACCCCTCCCCGAAAACCGTCCGAAAAGCCGCCAGATAGAGCGGATAGAGCGGTTCCCTGTGGATGTGCATGGTGATATACTGCTCGGAATCATTATAGACGCCGACGCCGCCGACTGCAAGCAGTCCCAGAAAAAAGGCAAGAAGCCCTGCGAGAAGACACAGAGCTCTCTTTTTGTCTCTATTCAATCCTACAATCTCCAATACAGATAATCCTCTGTCAGATATTCTTTGCGGTTCAATATACCCTTCAGATCCATCAGCACCTTCCTCTTATGCGCCGGATTATAGAAGGAGGAAATTTTCTCCCTGTCGAGGCTTAAGAACTGTTCATGCGCCACCGCCACAATCAGGGCATCCACATCCTTGATATCATCCATAGTCTGGAACGTAATCCCATAAAGCCGCTTCGCCTCAGAAGCATCTGCCGCGGGGTCAACCACCATGGGAACAATCCCATATTCTCCCAGCTCCCGGTAAATGTCTATCACCTTCGTATTTCTGGTATCCGGGCAGTTTTCCTTGAAGGTAAAGCCCAAAATCGCCACCTTAGCATGTTTGACGGGAATATTCGCCCGGATCAGATCCTTGACCAGACTCTCCGCCACATATTTACCCATATCGTCGTTGATCCGTCTGCCGGAAAGGATGATCTGGGAGTGGTAACCCAGCTCCTCCGCCTTGTAGGTCAGATAATACGGATCCACACCGATACAGTGGCCTCCCACCAGGCCCGGCATGAATTTCAGGAAATTCCACTTCGTCCCCGCCGCCTCCAGCACGGCTTTCGTGTCAATTCCCATCTTATGAAAAATCATGGAAAGCTCATTCATGAAAGCAATGTTGATATCTCTCTGGCTGTTCTCTATCACCTTGGCCGCCTCCGCCACCTTGATGGACTCGGCGCGGTAGACGCCTGCATCAACCACCAGCTCATAGACCTTCGCGACCGTATCCAGCGTCTCCTCATCCATACCTGACACGATCTTTGTGATAGTCTCCAGCCTATGTACCTTATCTCCCGGATTAATACGCTCGGGAGAGTATCCGATTTTGAAATCCACACCGCATTTTAACCCGGACTCCCGCTCCAGAATCGGCACACAGATGTCCTCAGTCACACCGGGATACACGGTAGACTCAAACACCACCACGGAACCCTTTGTCAGATTCTGCCCAAGAATACGGCTCGCTCCCTCCACGGGAGACAGATCCGGCGTGTGATCGTCATTGACGGGAGTGGGCACCGCCACAATATGGAATTTCGCCTCTTTCAGTCTGGCAGGGTCTGCCGTGAAATCTACCTTCGTGTCGCGGATCACTTCATTTCCCACTTCATTTGTGGGATCAACGCCGCTTTGATAGAGGGCGATTTTCTCCTCATTCAAGTCGAAACCCACCACTTTTATCTTCTTCGCAAAGGCCACCGCGATCGGCATGCCCACATAGCCAAGCCCGACCAGAGAAAGCTTTTCCTCCCCGCTTACCAGTCTCTCATATAAACCCATTTCTTTCTGTTCTCCTTTTATCCTTTTTTATTGATGAAGAATACCTGCCACCTCATCCATATAAGCCGCAGTCACAAGTTTACGGTCAAATTCCCGTTCCATCTTCTGCCTGCCGCGCCGCCCCATGTCCGCCCGCTCCTCTCTCGGTAAAGAAAGGAATTGATTCATGGCCCTTATCAGCTCCTCCGCCTTTCCAGGCGTAAAACCAAGCCCCGTCACACCCTCCTCAAAGGCCTCCCGGCATCCGCTGATATCTGATGCAATGACGGGCCTTCCTGTGGCCGCACCCTCGATCAGGGCATTGGACATGCCCTCGTGAAAAGAGGCCACCACAATGGCGTCGGCCGCCGCCAGAAAGGTATGTACCTGTGTGTGAAAGCCGATCTGCCTTACCACGCCCTCTTTTTCCAGACTGTCCAGAAGCTCCTGATAATCCTCGTCACAGTAGCCCATAATGTCGAAAAACACCTTATCACTGTGAAGCTGTCTGGCCGCCTCAATATACTCCAGGATGCCCCGCTCCTTCATGACTCGTCCCACAAAAAGAAAGTGGGTTTCTTCCCTCTCGGGGTAAGGTTCATATCTATGCTTTTCCAGATTCACCCCGGAACCCATGACCATCCGTGTCTTTTTCGCCGTAATGCCCATGTCCTGAAAGATACCCCTGTTCTCCTCATTCTGGAAAAACACGCAGGCTGCACGTTTCAAACCCATACGATACATCGTAACAATCAGTTTTAACAGCGGGCCGGTCCTGTCAAAGGCTCCGCCAAGCCCCGTAATCGTGGCGATGCAGGGGATTTTTTTCACAGCCGCCGCAAAACCGCCGTAAATATTGGGCTTGATCGTGTAAGTCACCACCAGCGATGGCCGCAATTCTTTCATTATTTTACCGTAAGCGCGGCATAACTTCAAGTCCTCAAGCGGATTGATTCCCCTGCGGTTGATCGGCGTTTTGATGATCCGGCATCCCAGAGCCGCGAGCTCTTTCTCTTTCACATCGTCCGGCATACTCACATACACTTCGTATTTTTTACACAGCTCTTCTACAAACTCACCCCGAAAGTCATACAGACCGCCGGAGGAATTTGTCAGAACCAATATTTTATCCATAATTGTTTTCTCCGCTTTACGGCACGATCTCCTCGCCCTGCATATCCCGTATCATCACCTCATTGTACTTCATCATGCATATGCCTTCCCCATAAGCGCCGATCCGCACTTCGTTCTCCTGCCCGGCCAGGTTGCGGATCACCGCCGCGGGCATATTCACGCCGCAGGCGTAGGCATGGGGATAGCCTCCCCCGAAACGGGGATTGACCTCTGAGATGTAATAAACGCCGTCTATCTGAAAAATATCAATATCTATCATACCGCGGAAGCCGCATTTTTCCGCAAAGTCCTGTATCAGCGAAAAGAGTTTTTCATCTTTATAAGAAACAGACTTATCCGTCTCTCCCGCCCGCATCTTAATCTTCTTCTTCACAAATATGTCCGTGCATTTCCCCGAAAGCATATCCACATACACGTCCGCGCCGAACTCCGTGCCGTCCATATACTCCTGAATCATCAGATCCTCATAGAGATCACAGAGCACGTCAATCTCCTGCCTGCTGCCCACTTTGTTGATATGGATGCTGGCGCTCCCCCGCACAGGTTTCACAAACACGGGATAATCGATTTCTCCCGCCTCATTCGCCCGATAAAATGCATCTTTATCCGCATAGCACTTTGCAGTTGGAATCTGCATTTTCTGTAGCAGTTCAAACATTCTGTATTTATCAAAACAGGTTTCCACCATATCATACCCGGAAACAATGGGTGTTGTACCCACCGCAAGAAACCGCTCCCGCTCCTTTGCCAGAAGAGACAGCTCAGGATCGATCAAAGAAAAAACGCCCGTTATTTTTTCTTTTTCACAGATATCCAATATCCTGTCCAGATATCCCGGCTCCGTAATCCGGGGCACCAGATAGAAGGCGTCCGCCTCATACACCGCCGGCGCCAGATTGGAACAGTCCGTGGCAATCACCCTGCCCCTGCCCGCAAGCTCCTTCTTAAAATACTGCACCACCTTATCGCGGGTGCCCGCACTCAAAATCAAAATATTCATACTACCTCCATGACATCACAGTGCGGAGAATGCTGCTTTTCAAGCATTCTCCCGAGTGAAACATAGAACTTCCAAGTCAGCTATGCTGACTTTGCGATGTAGCCTCTGCTGCTGAGCTTTAGAAGTTCTTTTCACTCTGCTCTAAGCGTCCCGTCTCCTCGAGCCGTTTCTTTCTGATTTCCGCGAAATTCCCCTCCGCCGCGTTGGTATCTTCCGCCACTTCCTCGGTATGTCCAAGCACCGTCTGCACCGTCATCCACAAAACCTTCAGATCCATGCCAAAAGTCAGGTGTTCCACATACTCCACATCCTTCTGAAAACGCCTGTCCCAATCCAGAAAATTGCGCCCGCTGACCTGCGCAAGCCCCGTCAGGCCCGGCCGCACGCTGTGCCGGAGACGTTCTCTTTCCGTGTAATAGGGCAGATAGGAGACAAGCAGGGGCCTTGGCCCTATGATGCTCATATCCCCCTTTATAATATTGAAAAGCTCCGGCAGCTCGTCCAGACTCGCAGCCCGCAGAAACTTTCCGAACTTCGTAAGCCGCACAGCATCCGGCAAAAGCTCCCCCTTCTCATCCCGTGCATCTGTCATGGTGCGGAATTTATGGAGGGTAAAAATCTTCTCATCCTTCCCCGGCCGCTCCTGATTAAAGAAAATCGGGCTTCCCAGCTTAACTCGCACCAGAATACAAAGCACAACCAAAACGGGGCTCAGTACAATAATCCCGCACAGGGAAAGTATAAAGTCCAGACATCTCTTAATACATTTCTTATACATATATTGTTCCTCTCTGCGGATAAAATATATCACAATCTCAGAAGCCATTATGGCGAAATATTTCAGGAAAGAATTGCGAAGCAGTTCTTTGGTCGCAGGATGCTGATCCTTCGACGATTATATCACAAACAAAGTCGATTGTCTCCCACCTGATTCCCCAATAAAAACTTTATTACATTCTTATGGATAATCCCGTCCTTCGAGAAATCAAACTTATCCATGGAAAGCACATACTTTGGATAATTATCCGGGATCCCCCGAAAAGCGCCAAATTCTCTATCAATTACAGCCTGCTCTGCTAGATAATATGCCACTTGATAGTATTCTCTTTTATCCCCCTTTACCGCTACAAAGTCCACTTCTCCGTTTGGTATCTTTCCGACATACACCTCATAATCACGGTTCCTAAGCTCATTATACACAATATTTTCAAGCATAGCGCCTATTTCCAGCTTATATCCGCTGTTATGAATCCGCCCCAATCCCAGATCCGTCAAAAAATATTTGTCCAGCGTGGTGAGAAGCTTCTTTCCGCGAATATCATAGCGCTGTGCTTTACTGACAATCAAAGACGTCTGTATATGTTCAAGGTAATTATACAGTGTCTGTGCACTGACCGTACGATCTACGCTCTTAAAATAATTCAAAATTCCCTTGGCCGAAAAAGTCTGTGACGGATTCAGCATCAGATATTCCATAATGCGATTGATCAGGTCGACTTCCTTCGCCCCTGTTCTCTGGACAATATCCCGCAGGACAATGGAATTGTATAAATCCTGCAAAAAAGTTCTCGTCTCCGTTTCCCCCTTCATGGAAAACCGCTGAGGCATACCTCCCCAGTTCATGTATTCTATCAGATCCTCGTCCGAAGGCCCCGGGATTTGTCTGATTTCACAGTATTCCCCGAAAGAAAAAGGTGTCACACGAAAGCTTACATACCTTCCCGATAATAATGTCGCCAATTCGCCCGACAACAATTCTCCGTTGGAACCAGTAATAAAAATACTCACATCCCATGTAGCCCGGAATGAATTGATAACACGCTCAAATTCATTTACCATCTGAATTTCATCAAAAAACAGATAATATTTCTTTTCATTTTTTCTCTGTTCACAGATGTATTGATAAAACCGCTCCGCATTCGCAAGAAACGAGTACTGAAAATCCTCAAAATTTATATAAATAATCTGCGATTCCTCAACCCCGTTTTCTGCCAGCTCGTCCATGATCTGCCGTAGAATAACCGATTTGCCCGAACGCCGCAGGCCAATCAGCACTTTAATCAGTTCACTGTCATAGAAAGGCCTTATTTTGTTTAAAATACGTTCCCGGATAATCATGACAACCCTCCATGGCGAATATTATATATTCATTATATCCCCTTTCTATATTTATAATAGAATAA
>CAMQTN010000001.1 GCA_947037115.1 uncultured Lachnospiraceae bacterium | reverse complement strand
ATCTAATCCTGTTTGCTCCCCACGCTTTCGAGCCTCAACGTCAGTTACAGTCCAGCAGGCCGCCTTCGCCACTGGTGTTCCTCCTAATATCTACGCATTTCACCGCTACACTAGGAATTCCGCCTGCCTCTCCTGCACTCCAGTTTAACAGTTTCCAGAGCAGTCCGGGGGTTGGGCCCCCGCCTTTCACTCCAGACTTGCTTTACCGTCTACGCTCCCTTTACACCCAGTAATTCCGGATAACGCTTGCCCCCTACGTATTACCGCGGCTGCTGGCACGTAGTTAGCCGGGGCTTCTTACTCAGGTACCGTCATTTTCTTCCCTGCTGATAGAGCTTTACATACCGAAATACTTCTTCACTCACGCGGCGTCGCTGCATCAGGGTTTCCCCCATTGTGCAATATCCCCCACTGCTGCCTCCCGTAGGAGTTTGGGCCGTGTCTCAGTCCCAATGTGGCCGTCCACCCTCTCAGGCCGGCTACTGATCGTCGCCTTGGTGGGCCTCTACCCCGCCAACTAGCTAATCAGACGCGGGTCCATCTTACACCACCTTAAGTTTTTCACACCGTACCATGCGGTACTGTGCGCTTATGCGGTATTAGCACCTATTTCTAAGTGTTATCCCCCTGTGTAAGGCAGGTTACCCACGCGTTACTCACCCGTCCGCCACTAGGCTCCCAACATTTCCACTCTTAGCAAGCTAATCGCTTCAAAAATGGCAGCCCCGTTCGACTTGCATGTGTTAAGCACGCCGCCAGCGTTCATCCTGAGCCAGGATCAAACTCTCTTAATAATTATCTCTTGATCCGGACCAGAATAAGCTTGGCTTCTTCTGTCCGTGAAGTAAATCCCTTATCATCTGCCGCAGTTAATTTACTACAGCTTATTTCTGCCGGGAATTTACCCCTCTTACTGTCTGTCTGGTTGTATCGTTCTGATACTCTCTTCTGAAAAATCTCTTGGAAATCTTTCAGGGTTGCATTACTGTTTATTTGTCAAGGTACTGCGTAGTAAATTTCCTTCGGAAATTAACTACTAAAGAATGCCCTGCATTCTTCCCGCCGCTGTCTTCGAAATGTTTTCGCACAAGCGACTTTCATATAATAGCAGATCAATTATTAGATGTCAACGCCATTTTCAAAATTTTTACAAATTTCTTTTTTCTATTACAGGCAATCCGCTTTTTCGTGTCTTAAAACACCTGATGGTTACTGCAGTCTGAGCGTTCCGTCCTGCTCGTTTCCGCGGAGAATGAAATCAATGCTGCCTGCATTCGTCCCCTGCGGCACTTCCACAATACTGACCAACTCTACCGATGAATTTGCGGGGATTACATCGTCATAAGTCTGCATGTCATTTACCAGCATCGTCGCCAGTGCACCCTTGCTGGCTTCCCCGTTCACGGACACCCTGAATGTCGCTCCGTATCCAAGCATATCCATCAACTGGTCTTCCCCGCTTACGTTCTGCACATTAAACTTTAAAACCAGAAGCTGTGTTCCCGGCGACGCATCCAGCGAGAAAAAGGGTACAGCACCCTCCTCCGCCTGCGGATAGGAATCAACCATCTCATATCCCGTATAACTGACCGTCACATTCGGAATGCCATAGTATTCTTCCACCGAGGATACCATGGACTGTGTCTCTTCCTCGTCCTGACTTACATCCACCACTTCGGCGGGATCCCCAGTTTCCGTTTCGGGCTCTTCCTCCATGTTTTCCTCGACAGGTTCTTCCGTCCCAGCCTCTTCTTCCGCAAGCTCATCGGGCGCAGTATCAACCAGCCGGCTGCCTTGCAGCGTACCGTTCTTCACCAGCACCCCAACCGCATATTCCGATATTAAGTCTGTCTCATTCTGTGTCAGTTCAAGCACTTCAACTTCACCGCAGCCTGTCATCAGAAACGCTGCCGCCATACCGCACAGAAGCACATTCGCTTTTTTCACGTCCGTATCTCCCCTGTAATTCATAATCCAATATTATATATGCTCTACATCTAAATTCGCAAACCGTGCTTCGCACTCTTTGTCCTGTTTCATCGGACGTTTGCTCATTAATAACGCAGAAAAACAAATGCCGCTCTTCACCGTTTGCTTTTTCTCTGCGTTATTACATTATACCCCACAATTTCTATTCTTACAAGTAAAAACCTGACCGGGAATCGCGAAGTCACAGGAAACCATTCAGCCCCGCCACTCACAACACGCGTTCCGGGTGTTCCTCATTGCACTTTATGCCATATCCAGTTGGAACCAAAATTCCACGCCATTATCGTAATTTATGACACCATACTCCTGATGCATGGACTCCATAATCGCCTTTACAATGGAAAGACCGATCCCGCTCCCACCGTACTCTCTGGTCCTCGCCTTATCTACTTTATAAAACTTTTCCCACAGATGATCCACACTCTCCTGCGGAATGGGGCTTCCCGTGTTAAACACCGATATCCGTACCCTGCCGTCCACCCTCGCCATCCTGACATCTATGATCTTATCATTCTGGGCATAGTTGATGGCATTGGTGAAATAATTCATAAACACCTCCTCCACCCGAAACTCATCGCCCCAGACATAAACAGGGCCGTAATCCTCCATGCGGACGGATATCCCCTTCTGTCTGATCAAAATATCCGCGGAATTAATGTAATTTTTCACGAGAGCCGCCACATCAAAGCGCTCCATACTCACAATATCGTTTCCGGCTTCCAGTTGATTGAGGGTGAGAAGGTTCTTTACCAGCGCGTTCATCCTGGACGCCTCGTCCATAATGACATCACAGTAAAAATCCCTGCTTTCCTCATCATCATTGATTCCCTCTTTCAACCCTTCCGCGTAACCCTGTATCAACGCGATCGGCGTCTTGAGCTCATGGGATACATTGGAAAGAAACTCCCTGCGCCTCTCGTCAACCTTATCTTTTCTTTCTATATCCTTCAAAAGCTCATTGTTAGCCGTGCGGAGTTCTGAGATTGTACCCTCAAGGGCTTCCGACAGTTCATTGATGTTATTGCCGAGTATCGCAATCTCCGTCTTGTCATTTCCCGTATACTTTGCCTCAAAATCCAGATGCTTCATACGCTCCGAAATATTTGCCAGTTCCAAAATCGGCTTCGTGACCCGGTTCGAGAGCCAAACCACCAAAAAGGCGCTGGCCAGAATGGCGATCAGGCCTACATACGCCAGAAAGCGGTTGGAGATGGACACGCTCTCCCTGATTCCTTCCAGAGCGCTTCGCAGCATGAAAAGATAGCCATTGTCCAATATCCCCCACATTTCAATATACTCTGTCTGCGTCTTATAATCCCTGACAACCTGCATTTTGTAATTGTCAGTATTTAACAGGAGACTGTCCTCATTCACACCGAGAAAAATATTATCAAAGAGCTGTTTGAGCACGGCCTTCGGATCATTCATGGAATACTTGACTGCTTCCGACTCCCCGTCCGCCACCAGCACCTGAATATTATATTTATCACAGATCTTTTTCAGCTCAATATCATACTCCTCCGAAGTGATGTCACCCGCATTTGAAGCCTCATTGATACTGTAATAGGCGCTCACCAGCGCATTCTGTTTCTTATTAATGTAATATGTGCCAAGAAGGGTCGAATTCAGAATCAGACATAAAAGAAGCGTTCCGGTAATCAACGTTATAAAGATAAAAGCGAACTGCCTTTTCATGGAATATTTCATCTTTTCAGAATTTTTCCTCATAATATTTTCCGATTATGGTGCTGCCACAACGTTAGCACCTCCCTCTTCATTTGTCAATAGATGTCCTGCCTTGACTTTCCATGCGCATATGATAAAATTATGGAAATTCATTTTGTAAAAAAACGCGAGTTTATACTACCTTTTCAGGAGGAATTTCTAAGTTGAAAGCAAAAAGTCGTTATATCTGGGCTAATATAAAACTGGTCAGCACCATAGTCCCCATCGTTCTCATCATGATCATCATCTTTTTTATGCTTGTCAGGCAGGAAATCCTGACGCTTTCCAGAGAGAAACTCTCGCTGGAGTCACAGTATTATGCCGAAGAACTCAGCGCATGGGCTGAATCTGTCCTGAATGAAGTGACTGTCTATAAGGATATGATCGAGCAGCTCGGCCTTGAAAACGAGGCTGTCTATGAGTTGATGTACACCAGTGTCGACACCCACGAGGCTTATCCCTATGGCCTGTACATGGGAGACAGCCTTGGAAATTACTTCGACGCCTCGGGCTGGGTTCCCGAAGATGACTTTGTCGTCACGGAGCGCGACTGGTATCAGGAGGGCCTTTCACACTCCCTGCCCGCTTTCGGTGAGCCCTATGTGGATGCGATGACGGGCGGCACATGCGTAAGCGTAACCAGTCTTTTGGACACTTCTCCCGCAATGACCGTCCTGTCCACGGATGTTTATCTGGACTATGCCTCCCGGCTGGCGGAGGAAATTACATACGATAAAATCGAACACGCCCTTTTTGTCACCAGAGACAGCCGGCTCATCTTGGCCGACTCTGACGCTGCGTTTACCGGCACTGTTTTATCCTCTGAACACGAATCTCTTCTGTACCAGAATATCAGCCGGCTTCTGGATGCCGGGCAAACCGGCCAAACTGACATTCTGGGCGACGAGAGCGTCTATTTTGTCAGCATTAACACAATCCCGAACACTGACTGGTACTTCATCACCTGTATGAACCGCAACGAGGTACTAAAAGACTTATGGCGGATTGAATCTCCCATGCTGGTCATTGCCATAATCGCCTCCGCTCTGCTCTTCTGCCTGTCCTCTTTACTTTCCAGAGAGATGAGCACGATCCGCACGAAAGCCAGAATGGACTCTCTGACCAAACTGCTCAACAGAGAAAGTTTTGAGGAGCTCGTGCGTCTGTCGCTGGCTGACAGGCCTGATAAGGGAATTTTAATGATCATGGATATGGATAACTTCAAGCTGATCAATGACCAGCTCGGTCATCCTGTCGGGGATCAGGTTCTGCGGGAATATGCCTCCATTCTGGAAAACTATTTTAACCGCAACAAAGATATCGTCGGACGTCTTGGCGGCGATGAGTTTGCCGTGTTCTCAGGCCGCGACTTCTCTACCGCGGAAATCAACGGTATGCTTAGAAAATTTATCTCCATCGTTCACCAGAATTTTGACAGCAAATACCCGGACCAGAAACTCTCCATCAGTATCGGCATAAGCCTGGCCGCCAGCAGCGATACCTACGAGCTGCTTTACCAGAACGCTGATAAGGCGCTCTACGAAGCGAAAGGAAACGGAAAAGACCAGTTTCAGATTCAATCATCGTCTGAAACCGGTCTGTGATCTGTTTTATTCTTTTGATTCTTTCTCCGCTTTCCGTTCTTTCTTCTGTGCCCTTCTTATCCTCCTTGCTTCTCTGCTCTCCCTTCTGCTCTGTTTATCAATAATCAGATAGAAGGTTGGCAGCAAAATCAGGATCAGGACGGTCGATGCCACCAGACCGCCAATGATAATCAGCGCCATTCCCTGCATCATAACAGAACCGTCGCCGATTCCCAGCGACATGGGAACCATGGAGAGGATCGTTGTCAGCGTGGTCATAAGGATCGGGCGCAGACGCATCTGTCCGCTCTGCACCAGTGCATCGTTTAAGGGCATTTCCTCCCGCAGCTTATTGACCGTATCCACATAGAGAATACCGTTGTTCACCACGATACCGACCAGCATCAGCACACCCATCAGGGACACCATGTTCAACGTGGCCCCTGTAATGAAAAGGAGTCCAAAAGAACCGATCAGTGCAAAAGGAATACTCATCATAACCATCAGTGAAAATCTGGGAGATTCAAACTGCATGGCCATCACAAGAAAAATCAGGAACACCGCCGTAAAGATCGCTTCAATGATCGCCTGAAACTCATCCATCATCATCTCATTCATCATGCTTTCGGCCTGGGTGACGCCTCTTGGCAGAACCAGACGTTCCATAGCTTCATCTGCCGCACTCTGCGCGGTAAACCGATCTTCCTCAGTTGTGTTCGCCGTAACCGCCACCTGATACATACCGTCCACCCGGATCAGCGTGATTGGCGCATCCTTATACTGAATTTCCGCTATCTCCGACAGAGGGACCTGTGTTCCCATCGGCGTTGCCAGCGTCAGATTTAACAGATCATTCATATTTTCATACTCGCCCTCGGGATATTCCAGACGAACCTTATACTCCTCTCCGCTTCTCGTCAGGGTAGCTGCCTCCACACCGCTTAAGGTATTCCGCATCTCTCCCGCCACCTGAACGGGCGGCAGTCCCACCGCCATGCTCTTAAGCGGATCCACAACCACCTCAACCTGTGTGGAAGCGTCAGCCATGTCGGAGGATACCTGTAATACGCCCGGTATCTTCTGCAGCATAGCCTCCACTTCTCTGGAAGCCTCTTTCAGATCATCCAGATCTCTTCCCTGCAGATCAATCTCAATACCGCCTCCCATCATCGCTGTCATGCTGGCGCCGCTGGACTGGACGCTGATATCCATACCGGTCACATCTTTTAGCGCCCTGGTATATTTCTCCACAGCCTGATTCGTGGAAATGTCGGCGTCGTCCTTCAAATAGGCAGTCAGCCTTGCAGAACTGGACGAAACGGAGTAGGAATACTCATCAATGTTCTCATCCGCAGCCAACATCTCTTCCATAAACAGCGTCTGTTCTTCCACCGTCTCCGTCTTTGTACCGGAACGGAAACTTGCGCTGATGCTGAAAGCGCCCTCATCCATGGCCGGAATCAACTCAGAGTTTGTATGGGTCACCAGCGCAAATGCACCCACCAGCAGAAGCACTGCAATGACCATAACCGTTTTCTTCTTATGTAAAAGTTTATGTAATATTTTCTCATAGCCGCTATTAATCTTACGCAGCAGTTTATTTACAGGAAGCTCCTTCTTCTCCTGCGGCTTAAACTTACCGAACAAAAGCGGGATAATTGTCATCGCAACGATCAGGGACGTCAGCATCGCCATAATGATTGTCATGCCGAGCTGGGCAAACATCTGTCCCGACAGCCCTTTCATGGTACTCAGGGGCAGATACACAACTACCGTCGTGATCGTCGATGCAACAATGGAAGCCGTCACATATCCGGTTCCCTTTATGGCTGAATCATAATACTCTCCCGTCTGATCCTTTAGCCTGAAACAGCTCTCCAGCACGACAATGGAGCTGTCCACCATCATACCGATGGCAATGACCAGCGCACCCATGGTCACCACGTTGAAGGTAAAACCGAGCATATTCATGCCGATCATGGTCGCAAACAGTGAGATCGGCATGGAGCTTCCCACAATCAGGCTGGCCCGCAGATCCCCGAAAAAGATAAAGAGTACAATCATAGACAGAACGACGCCCAGCACCAGTGTCTTACCCACCGAGGTCAGAGACGACAGGATAGCCTCACTGGCATTGTAGATCACATCAATCCTGACCGTATCGTTTGAAGCCTGCAATCTCTCCAGAAGCCTCTCAACGGATCTGGTCACATCCACCGTACCGTAACTCTTTTTTTTGGTAATGGCGATGGTGATATCTTCCTGCCCGTTCGTGCGGCTGATGCCGGAATCCTCTATCTGGCTTTGCGTCACCGTCGCCAGCTCTGAAAGCGGAATCACCTGCCCTCTTGCTGTGGTGATCGGAATATTCTGAATCTGTACCACACCCGAAATATCCGCCGCACTGGAAATCGAGATATCCTGCGTTCCCTGGCTGACGCTTCCCACCGGCACCGTAAAATCCATAGCCGCAATCGTCTGGGAAATGCCGCTCATAGTAACGCCGTACTGCTTCATTGCCTGAGAGTTTAACTCAACCTTGATATAATTCTCTTTACCGCCGGACACCTGAACCTGCGCCACTCCTGACAGCGTTTCCAGCTCCGGAACCATGGTGTCGTTGACATAGCTGAGCACATCACTGTCACCCACCGCCATCACGGAGACATCCATCGTCTCCATCTGGTCCATCGACATCTCAATGATCACCGGGGTATTCACATCTTCCGGCATAGACGCTTTCGCTGTATTGAGCGCTGTCTGTAAATCCATGTAGGCTTCGTCCAAATCTGTCCCGTACTCATACTGGAACATGACCATGGACATATTTTCCGCGGACTGGGAAGTATAGGTAGTAACGCCACTCTGCTCCGCACCTGCGGACTCTATTTCCTTGGTGACCAGCTCCTCCACGCTCTCCGGATCCGCTCCCGGATAAATGGTATAAACAAGCAGCATCGGCATTTCCATATCCGGTGTCAGTTCCAGGCGGAAGCTGAGTACCGATGTCAGTCCGAATACCACCAGCGCCAGAACGATCAGCGCTGTTGATACAGGCCGACGCATTGATAATTTTGTCAGATTCATGCCGCCTCCTACTCTTGTGCCTCAGCGGAAGCTGCTTCGGCCTCCTGTATCGATATCACCGCGCCGTCACGCAGGTTTGCCGACCAGCTCGTGATCAGCTGATCCTCCGTCGTCAGCCCGGACACAACTGTAATGGTCTTCTCGTCAAAAATATCCGTCTCTATATCCCTGCGCTCGGCCACATCTCCCACTGCCACATAGACGTAAGGCTGGCTGTCGTCATAGTAGACCGCATCATAAGGGATCAGCAGGACGCCGCTTCTGCTGTAAGTATCCGCTGTAACCTTAACAGTGCTGCCTGTGAGCAGACTGTCGTCCGGCGTGCTCACACAGGACTTGACCATAAACAGTCCCGTCGCCTGGTCAATCATACTGCCGATCTCCGTAATCGCGGCGCTGTAAATTTTTCCGTTCCTGTCCACCTCTATCTTCTGGCCCACCTTCAAGGTGCCGCGAATCCCCTCGCTCACGCCGAAAGTGACCGTCATGGTATCTTTGTTGGAAATCACAAAGGCCGGATTTCCGGGAGATGCAAAATCATGCGCTTTCACATTCACCGCCTCGATCACACCGTCGATGGGCGCCGTCAATGTGTACATATCAAGCTGGTACTCCGCGCTGTCGATTCCCACCTTGGCGCCTGCCGCGCCCACTTTCGCGCTGTTTACCTGCGCCGCCGCGGAATCTATCCCCAGAGCCGCCGTTCTTTTGCCCGCCTCCTGCACCGGCTGGGTATTGACATTAAGCTGGGCCTCCGTCAGATTCTTTACCGTCTCTGTCTGCCCAAGGCTTGTATAGGTGTCGGAGAGGGTATTTTCCAGCTTCTCTTTTCCGTCGTCTATCTGCTCGATGCCGGCCTTAGCCTGCTCATAGGCGGAATCCATCTGGGAAGCCGCGCTCCGGGCCGCCTGTAGGTTTGCCTCGTGAGTTTTCATTTGTCCTGCAGCCGTTTGTAAAGCAGTATCTGCCGCTATCAGATCCTCCTTTGCAGCTTTCAAATCTTCATCATAATCTGCATGCTGTGTCTTATCATAATCCGGCGATTCCATCATCGTAACCCGCGCAGCCGCAGTATCATACTCTCTCTGCGCCTTTGAGTAACCATAAGTAGCATCGGCCGCATTATATTCCATCTGCGCCAGCTCCACATAATCGTCCGCCTGATTTCTCGCTTTTTTCAGGTCGTCCCTCTGCTCCTTGAGATCTTCCCGATCCTCCTCCAGATCCGCAATCTGCTCGTTGATATCATCGATGCCGTCATGTATCCCGTCAATCTGCATCTGCATCTGATACATGGTCAGATCCTTCTGCCGCTGGGTCTGTTCATTCTGGACGTCGAGCTGGGCCACCGTGCTGTCGTACTGTGCCTGGGCAATCTCATATCCCACCTCGGCTGCCGCAACGCCCGCCGCTGCACTGTTGTACTGGGCCTTTGCACTGGCAAGCTGAAGTTCTGCCGCCTCCGGATCAAGTTTACATAACTCTTGTCCTGCCGTCACGGTATCACCAACATTTATATCTGCGTTCAGCACCTCCGCCGACACCATAGGAACCACATACACCGACTCCTCCGGGCTCACCGTTCCCACAAATTCATTCTTCAGGGTAAGGCTTCCCGCCTCCGGTATCTGCACCTCAACCGGCACCGCATTACTCTCTGTCCCTTCCTCTTCTGCCGCTTCCACCGTCTGTCCGCACCCTGTAAGCAATGTAGAAAAACAGGCCGCCACGAGCAAAACCGACATTGCCCTTTTTGCGAAATATATGTACCGTCTTTTCATATTACCTCCTCCACGATAGAACTCCCACTGTCCGCTCTTTAGAATACAACCATTTTTGTGGAAAAGTAAAGTATATTGTGCTATATTTAACACTTTTTTTATCTTTCTAAAAAAAGTGAACCGGGTGTTCCCACACCCAGTCCTCCATGCCTATACTTCTGCTTTTTTCTTACCCAGCCATCTTGACAGCATCCGCTGCAGCTGGTCGATATCCAAAGGCTTTGACATATGCTCATTCATACCGCTGGCTTTCGACTGCTGCACATCTTCCAGAAAGGCATTCGCCGTCATCGCAATGATGGGAATCTCTCTGATATCCTCCCGTTCCATTGCCCGAAGCGCCCGGGTTGCATCATGCCCGTTCATAACCGGCATCTGCAAGTCCATAAGGATCAGATCGTAATACCCCTCGCTGGAAGCCGTCACCATATCGACAGCCTCCTTCCCGTTCTCCGCGGCCTCCACTTTCACGCCCGTCATGGAAAGGATTTCTTCTGCAATCTCCCTGTTCAGGTCATTATCCTCCACCACAAGAATCCGTTTGGAAGAATAATCCACTTCCCCCAGCTGTTCCAACGCTCCCTCCGAAGGCTTTATTGTCTCCCTTGGCATAAAGTTTCTGAAAGCCTTTAACAGCCTGCTCTTATCTAACGGCTTTCTGATAAAGGCATTCACCCCGGACAGCCGTGCCTCCACCTCAATATCCACCCACTCATGGGAGGAAACCAATATGAGCGGCATCTCCTCTCCATCCTGACTGCGCAGGGCTTTGGCTGTCTCCATGCCGTTCATATCAGGCATATTCAAATCCACCAGAACGGCAAAAACATCCTCGCTCTTTTTCCGTTTCTCCCGCATGTAATCCAGCGCTTCCTCACCGGACTGCACCCACTCGCCATGCATCCCCAGATTTTGTAAAAGAACACAGGTACTTTCCCCTGCAAAAGGCTCGTCGTCCACCACAAGCACGGTCCGTCCTTCCAGATCTTCTCTGTTTACCACGCCGGGTATCTGGTATTTTAAGGGCACGGTGATTGTTACAATCGTGCCGATTCCCGGCTCGCTCTCAATCTGGATATCGCCGCCCATCATGCGAATGATGTTCCGGCTGATCGTCATTCCCAGCCCGGTACCCTGAATTTTGCTGATCCGCACGTCCTCCGCCCGCTCAAAAGGATCATAAATTCGCTGAAGGAATTCCTCGGACATCCCGATGCCATTGTCCTTAAACACAAACTCATAGCATCCGATCTGTTCCTGGCTGGAGTCCTTCTCCATAATATCTATACTGATTACCCCATCCTCCCCGGTATATTTGATGGAGTTGCTCATCACATTCATGAAAATCTGCTGCAGCCTTAATGCGTCTCCCCTCACATTGGTATTGTGAACTTCGTGGGCACGGAAATCAATCCTCTGGCGCTTTTCCCGCGTCTTTCCAACCAGCGTGTTCACCAGACTTTCCACCATATCAAGAATATTGAAATCCTCTTCATTCAAAGACAGCGTCCCCGACTCAATCCTGCTCATATCGAGCACCTCATTGATCAGGGAAAGCAGATGCCTGCTTGCCGCTGAAACCTTGCCGAGACATTCTTCCACCCCATCCGGATCATGGAGCTTCGTGCCAGCAATGGCCGTCATTCCGATAATCGCATTCATCGGCGTCCGAATATCATGGGACATTTTAGACAGGAAATCCGTCTTGGCACAGCTTGCCCTGTCCGCCGCCTCATAGGCATCCAGAAGCGCCCGCTTGGTCTCTCTGTCCTTCCTGCGCATTTCCGTAATGTCTTTGGCATTATTGAGGGCAAGTACATCGCCACTGACGCCGTCCCTGGTGAGCAGAACCGTGTGCCTCAAAATCATGGGCTGCTCGTCTGCACCCGAAGTCTCAATCTCAACGACCAGCTCGCTTTCTCCCCGCTCATAAGCATCCAGCAGGTGCCGCGTATTCATGGTCTGTATGTAAATCTCCCTGTCCACCGGGAAAACCCGCTTCTTGCTCCAGTCCAGAAAGAAATCATCCGCGTTGCAGGGCGCCTGCAGCCCCATCCGGGACAGTACCGGTTCCATCTGTCCGCCTGCCAGCTCATAAAACTCATCCTCAATCAGATTCTTCGTTACATTTACATTAAAGACAAAAACCGCCTCGGAGACAATCGCCTGTCTGTACTGTTCCTCCGCGCTGAGCGTGCGGCGCAGTTTGCGGTTGGATTCCTGAATTTTCCGGTTTGCCGCCTCAAGCTCTTTCTTTGCCTGGACCAACTCCGCATTTGTTCGGAGCATCTGATCCGTCATCTCGGTTTCTTTGGCTTTCTCTTCGGTAATATTTTTCACATACCATATGACCCTGGCATTTTCTTCACTGAAATTCTCTACGGGCACCAGATCTGTCCGTACCCATTTCCACTCTCCCTCCACCAGCCGCAGATAACTGAAATGAATAGGCGCGCCCCCGTTCATAAACACCTGCATCAGATTTTCCGGCGCCATGACGTTCTTAAAATCTTCACTGTCCTCTTTATCCACATGATTTTTGGCGCAGGAAGCGACCGTCATTCTGTAATCACCATTAAGCCGCTCCACCTCCAACGCTTCGCTCTCCACGAATTTGAGGTCAACAATTGTATTCTTTACAAGATCGATGGAGCTGATTCTGAAATAGGTGTCCTGCAGCATCCGAAAGGTCTCATTGGACAACTGGCTGATCCGATACTCCTCATCGATCAGCCTGATCGCGCCGATCCATATCCTTCTGCCGTCGTCCGATAAGGACTCCGTCCTGACCTCCCGCACCCAGACCGGTTCCCCCTTGCTGTTGATAATACGGTAATCCCGGATTTCTTCCTCCCCGGGGAGAAAAACCTTTTTAAAAATCTCCCGATCAGGCTCATACACAGCCTCCAGAAGACTGCCTCCGGTTCTCTCCATAAACTGATCAAAAGTCATGCCAATATTTTTAAGAGCAAACTCACTGATAAAATAAAGCGGAAAATCTTCCTCATAGAAACCGCCAATCACCCCGACTGCCACATTTTTTCCAAGCAGCTCTATGATTTTATCCTGATCTGAATCTCCGATGCCATGTTCTTCCGAGGTAAAAAACATTTTTTCTTTGTAAAACCAACGTCTGGCCATTGCTTTCTCCCTTTCACACTTTTTCTGTAGATATCAGATATTACTCTTCCTCAAATTTGTAACCCATTCCCCATATCGTCTTGATCAGTTCCCCCTTCGCGCCCATCTTGCTGCGAAGTTTTTTTACATGGGTGTCAATCGTCCGGGCATCTCCAAAATAATCGTAATTCCAGACACTGTTTAAAATCTTTTCCCGGGACAGTGCAATCCCTTTATTTTCCATAAAATAAGCGAGAAGTTCAAATTCTTTATAGCTGAGATCGATTGTTTCATCCCCCACAGCCACACTGTGCGCCTGCTTATCCAGACGTATCCCGCCGGCCTCCACGATCATCTCTGAGGCCGCCTGGCCTGTCCTTCGAAGGATTGCCTCCACACGGGCCACCAGAATTTTAGGGCTGAAGGGCTTGGAGATATACTCATCAACTCCCAGTTCAAATCCCAGAAGTTCATCTCTCTCGTCTGACTTGGCAGTTAACATAATAATCGGAACTTTGGAGTAAGCGCGGATTTCACGGCATACCTGCCAGCCGTCCATCCTGGGCATCATCACATCCAAAATCACCAGATCCATATCGTTTTTGTCAAAAAAGAGGTTCAGCGCTTCCTCTCCGTCTGACGCCTCCACAACCTCATAGTGGTTCTTTACCAAAAAATCCCTGACCAGTTTGCGCATACGGCTCTCATCGTCCACCACAAGGATCTTCGATTTATCCATACACCACCCCTATGCCTTTCTTTCCGTCACTGTGTCTCCAACATGTCCGCCTGCATCTCCCGCTCAGCGTTTCGCAAATCACGCTCTCTCTCGGTAAGCTCCTGCTCCCATGCCGAATACTCGTTCTCAACAGCCTGCCTGTAATTGATAATATTAGGCGTGTCGCTGTTCCATGCAATCGCAACCATCCCCGCCACAAGAAGTATCAGCACCACATTAATCAACACCGAAGTGACAAACCTCCCATGATATTCCGGGTGCCTTTTTGCCACACTCGATCTGATCACTCTGCTGTTTGCCGTCTTGTTACTGAATGTCCCACGGAGCGGCACCGGTTGGATCTTATCCGTGGGCACACCCCATTTTTTCATTTCTGCCTGCATTTTCTGCAGATAACATAAACCAATGGGCGTCAGGAAAACCTGATTTTCCACCGCCCTGTTATAGACAAGCAGCACATTTTGCGGCTTACGGTAGTCAAGGCGCTGTTCCAGATTTTCCACCTTTTTTAATTCCATTCTGGCCGTCTCGGCATCCGCTGTTGTGGCAAACCGATAGCCGCCGACAACCAGATCATCCTCTCGCTTTTCCATAGATTCTCCCCAGCGGCATTGATCAGATCTTGAAGATACTCATGCTCTGCTCCAAATGTTCCGCAATATCCTTGAGTTTATTCGCATTCTCAGAAATACTGTACACAATGGTGCTGACTTCTGTGACGGAAGCGGAGGTTTCCTCCGTGCTCGCCGCATTCTCCTCGGCAATTGCCGTCAGATTCTGCACCACATCCACCACATTGATTCTGGCCTCATCCATCCTTCTCGTCTTATCCGCAATCAGGTTCACACCGTCCAGCGACTGCGTAATGCCGTCCCTCACCTGTACAAAACTTTCGTTCGTCCGTCCCACACTCTCGTTCTGGCTCTCCATGATCTTCTTCACATCTTCCATCGTCTCCACAGACTTCTGGGAATCCTCGATCAGAGAGTCGATGATCGTTTCAATCTGTCTGGCCGAATCATTGGACTGCTCCGCCAATTTCTGAATCTGGCTCGCTACCACTGCAAATCCTCTGCCCTGCTCCCCGGCCCTGGCTGCCTCGATACTGGCATTCAGGGACAACAGATTCGTCTCCTCGGCAATGGAGGTAATCAGCGTTGTAGCTTCCCTGATCTTCATGGCCGACTCATTCGTCGTGTTGGTCTGCTCATAAATCACATCTATCGCCTCTTTGGCCTGATCATTGATCTTCTCCAGTCCTTTCAGGATAGAAAATGCTTCCTCGCTGGATTTTCTCATGGCATTGGCATTATCCGTCAGCTCCTCGACCTGCCTCGTGGTGTCCTCCACCATATTGCCCATCAAAATCACATTCTCCGTGGCTCTCTGCGTCTCATCCGCCTGAGAGGTTGCCCCCTCGGAGATCTCCGAAACAGCTTTCTCTACCTGTTCCACTGTAGTCGCTGTCTCGGCGGCATTGGCGTTCATGAGGTCGGAAGCCTCAAAAAGCTGTTCACTCTGGCCCCGCAGCTCGGTTACGATATCAACAAGCTGTCTGCGAAGCTCCGCCACCGCGCGGCTCATCTGCCCTGTCTCGTCTGCGCGCGCCGTAAGCCTGTCCTGTCCCTCAATTTCGGAAAAGTCCATGTGCGCCAGCCGGCCCACCACATCTGTCACTTCAAGGACAGGCTTCACAATCCTGCCCACAAACAGATAAGCGATAATGCTGGCAATCACCACCATAATAACCGTACTCAGCGTACCTGTAGCCGTGACCCTGTGCACGATGCTCATCAGATCATCCTTGTCCGCGGACACCACCAAAATACAGTGTCCCCGCTCCGTAACAGAGTAAGCCTCATATTTTTTCGAACCGTTAAGTGTATACTCCACAACAGCGGGTTCCGGCAGGGTTTCTTCCGCAATCTGTGAAACCACATTTTTCACCACATCGCTCTCTGCCGTATCTCCCACCTTATCCTTCACCGGGTGGTAGAGTATCGTGCCGTCCCCGCTCACCAGATAAGCGTAGCTGGACTCCACACCGTCCAGTCCCACACCTTCGAGAGACTCCGCCAGAATATGGTAATTCGTCGCCGTATTGTACCCCTGCAGTTCAATGGCAGATTCCATTTTATCACCGTAGGCAACCGCAAGATCATAAAGATAGCTTTGATTTAACTCCATCATGGGGATTCTCAGATTCCTGATCAATACCACCGACAGGCATGTCGACATAATGGCCATGGCCACCACCATCGCCCCCACCAGTTTCGTCTTTACGGAATGCAATCCTGTTTTCCCGTCTTTCTTTTTAGCTGCTGCGCCTGTTGCCATAGCTCTGCCACCCTCCTCATAAGAATTAAAAAAAACATATTTATTCTTATTTTACCGCTAAACAGAAGCTATGTCCAGTGAATTGTGAACAGGTCCGCATGTGTATATTTCCTGTGCGTATTTTTTGTGAGTATTTCACCTTCAGAAAAAGAAAAGTCCTTAAACACCCGTATAAAAAGAGTATTTAAGAACTTATCCCAGTGGACCAGACGGGAGTCGAACCCGTGTCCAAAAGCCCATTCCCTGTCCTTCTACTATCATAGTCTCTCATTCCGGATTGCTCCTCATTCCCTCCTCCATGTGGAGAAAGACACCCTCATGGATTCAGTAGCCTCTGATACGCCCGCGGGTAAGAGGCGTCCCCCGCGTCGTTTCCTGCATAGTCGATGCCCGGTTCTTAATGTGCAGGTGCACTAAGGCGGACAGCTGCCATTAGGCAGCGTATGCTAAATTGTCTTCAGCGTTTGTGTTTAAGTTTGCGATTTCACGCATCAGCCTGCGGATAGCTTCTCCAGCTGCAGGACCCCTGTCGAAACCTTGACTGGCCCGTATGGTGTAATCCCCGGCAATGCCGGAAGAATTACGAAGTAATTCCTGAGACACAGGATACTGATCCTGCGTCCAGTATAGCACATTTTCCTTTGTCTGTGCAATGCTACAGATTTTTTATTTTAAATTCCCGCTCATGTTCCCTGCGCAGATCCTTCTTCGCGATATCCTGCCTCTTATCGTAAAGTTTCTTACCTCTGGCAAGCCCGATCTCTATCTTGGCCCTGCCGTCCTTAAAATAGACCTGCAGGGGAACGATCGTGTAGCCCTGCCCTGCCATACTTCCCGCAAGTTTGCTGATCTGTACCTTATGCAGCAGGAGTTTTCGCACGCGCAGCGGATCCTTATTGAAAATATTTCCCTTCTCATAGGGACTCACATTCATGCCATAGACAAAAGCCTCGCCGTTCTCAATCCGCACAAACGCCTCCTTGATGCTGCACTTGCCCATGCGCAGGGATTTCACTTCCGTGCCGTGGAGCGCAAGCCCCGCCTCATATTTTTCTTCAATAAAATAATCATGATAAGCCTTCTTGTTATTCGCCACCAGCTTCATCGCTTCCTTTGCCATTCTCTCACCCTCTTTCACGCCAAATCCTCAGCCGCCTCCGGAAGTTTAAAATCAACATTCCCCGCCTGACGGTCCACCCCTTTGACCTGTACGGCCAACCGTTGTCCCAGTTTGTAAACGATACCGCTCTCCTTTCCGACCATCTCGCAGGCCTCCTCGTCGCAGTAAAAATAATCGCCCGGGAGCGCAGACACATGGAGCAGCCCCTCCACCGTGTTTTGCAGTTCCACATAAATGCCCCACTGGGTTATGCCCGAAATCACACCCTCATACACCTCACCGGTATGCTCCTCCATGTACTCCGCTTTCTTTCGCTTATCGGTCTCCCGTTCCGCCTCCGCAGCGCGCCGCTCCATCCTGGAAGCGTGCCTGGCCACCTCCGGGAGCCTTTCCTCATAATGCTTCATGCGCTCTTCGGTCAGTTTTCCGCGGAGCTGTTCCTTGATGATCCGGTGAATCTGCAAATCCGGGTAGCGCCTGATCGGTGAAGTAAAATGACAGTAGTGCCGGCATGCCAGACCGAAATGCCCTGTGCATTCCACCGTATACTTAGCCTGTTTCATGCTCCGAAGGGTCAGGCGGCTGATCATCATTTCCTCCTTCGTATCCGCGATCTTATCCAACAGCTTCTGCACCTCTTTGGGATGAATCTCCTCCCCCGTCACTTTCATATGGTAACCAAAATTCCGTATAAAAGTCGCAAGTTTTCTGATCTTGTCCGTATCCGGCTCCTCGTGGGTACGGTATACGAAAGGCAGCTCCATCCAGAAGAAGTGCTGCGCCACCGTCTCGTTTGCGGCAAGCATGAAGTCCTCGATCATCCGGGTAGCCACATTGCGCTCATAGGGTTGAATATCGACCGGATGCCCCTCCCCATCCAAAATGATCTTACTCTCCGCAAAATCAAAGTCAATGGAGCCCCGTTTGTGCCGTCTTTTTCTGAGAATCGCCGCCAGCTCTTCCATCTGCTCAAACATAGGCACCAGTGCCTCATACTCCCCGATCTCTCCTTCATCGTGATCCTCCAGAATTTTTCTGACACTGGTGTAGGACATTCTGCGGTTCACACGGATCACTGTCTCCACGATCTGATAATCTGTCACTTCCCCCTTTCCGTCTATGGTCATTAAGCAGCTCAAAGCCAGCCTGTCCACACCCTGATTTAAGGAACAGATACCGTTTGAAAGCCTGTGCGGCAGCATGGGGATCACCCGGTCCACCAGATACACGCTGGTTCCCCGCTCCAGGGCCTCCCAGTCCAGGGCGGAATTTTCCTGCACATAATTGGCCACGTCCGCAATGTGTACTCCAAGATGATAAAGCCCCTCTTCATCCTGATAAAGACTGACCGCATCGTCCAGATCCTTTGCATCCTCACCGTCTATGGTCACCATCTGCAAATCCCGCAGATCCATTCGTCCGGCCCTGTCCGCCTCTGACACTTCCTCCGGCACACGCCCCGCCTGATTCAAAACCTTCTCCCCAAACTCCACCGGCAGCTCATATCTGCGGACGACAGACAGGATGTCCACACCCGGATCATTGATGTGACCCAGAATTTCCACGACCTTTCCCTCAGGTTTGTGGCTCTCATCCCCATAGGAGGTCAGCTCCACTACTACCTTTGCACCCGTGACCGCCCCTCGGGAACGCTCTGCCGGCACAAAAACGTCCGCGCCGATCTTACCGTTATCCGGGATTACAAAGCCAAAATTCCGGGACTGCTCATAGGTGCCGACGAGCTGTTTTATTCCGTGCTCCAAAATGCGGACCACAGCCGCCTCCCGCCGCTTCCCGCCGTCTCCCGTCAAAGGCATAATCTGCACTCTGTCCAGATGAAAGGCCCCCTTTGTATGTTCCGCAGGAATATAAAAATCTTTCTCGAAGCCCTCCACCTCTACAAAACCGAAGCCTCTGGCGTGGCTGACAAACGTGCCTACAGGCCGCTCACTATCCGGCTTCACATATCTGCCCTGACTCGTGAGCTGTATTCTGCCCTCTGCCAAAAGCGTCCGCAGCACTTCCCTGAAAACTTCTCTGTCAGTCCCGGACACCTGCATAAAGGCCGCCATTTCCTTCTCCTTCATCGGCACGTAGGTTTCGTCTGCAACCAGTTCACATATTAAATTTTTTCTTTTTTCCAACTGCGGATCTGTCTTCATTTCTCTCCCATGTCCTGTCTCATTTGCCGTCCGGCCTTCCCTGCCTTTGCCTGTTCAAAAGGAAAAGCACCCTTACCTTTGCAAGAGTGCTTTTATCTTTCCGTCTTAGAATAAAGTCAGGTTTAAAACAACCGCCAACACCATGAAGCCAACCGCAAGCCCCGTCGTAATCCTGACGAGCTTCCCTTCCATGGACCGGCCCTTGTTTTTACCCCAGTAAGTCTCCGCCGCTCCGCTGATCGCGCCAAGCCCTGCTGACTTTCCCTCCTGCATCAGTACCAAAACCACCAACGCCACGCATATGAAAATATAAATCACGGTAAGTATAATTCTCAATACTTCCATCATATCCTCCATTCCGTAAATCCTGAAAACCTCTCAATATCAAGCAGATTACATAATACCACAGAACTGTCCGTTGTGCAAGTCCTAAATTCTTACGTTTTTCCTGCCGTTCAAAGCTCAAACCGGGCGAAAGCATCCTCCGTTTTCCGCAGGCCGTCATGATAGCGCATAAGATATGCCTTCATCTCCGCATGCCGCTCCCCCATGTCCTCCATCATGGCCTGAAAATTATCTCCATTTACGCCGCCAAGGCCGGTCAGAAGCTCATAATACTGCCGTTCATCCCCATGCTCCTCCAGAACCACCCGCCAGGTCTCCTCACTCTCACAGCCTTTCACATGGGCCAGAAGATACTGTACAAGTTCCTGCCGGAAACTTTCTTTCAGCCCGTAATCATGAAACAGCCTGAGCATGGCCAGCCGCACCTTGCCTCTGCGCTTCTGTTCCATATAATAGCCCATATCCGTATCCCTGCTGCCGCAGTCCTCCTCACCGCACAAAAGCATTTTAGAAAACCCATCGTTGTCAGCAAGCGCCATCTGAGCCGCCATTCTCGAATCGAAGCCCGCAAGCCAGTTTTTCGTGCCCGCATTTTCCGGCGCAAACAGATAAAAAGCGTCAAGCATGCCCACCGTGGCCGCCAGCAGAAAGGGCACGTCCTCATTTTTTTCCCCTCCCCGGCAGTCCCGGATCTGTGAAAGCGCCATGCATTCCTTAAAAGCCCCCTGTCCGACCTCCAGCCTGCGGTAAGGAAGGGTCACAGTCTCCAGCCCCGCACAGTAGGCGAACGCCCAGTCTCCGATCCCCGCAAGGTTCTCCGGGAGTCTGATCTCCCGCAGGGTTTTGCAGCTTAAGAATGCCTTTTTCCCAATCCATACCACAGGGAAACCGTCCACTGTCTCCGGAATCACAAGCAGATGATCGCGCCCGCTGTAGGCTGTCAGCGCCGCCGTTTCCGACACAATCTCAAACTGCAGTCTGCCCCTCTCCGTGGCCTGTTCACTTACCATCATAGTACCTCCCTCTATACGGAGAATGCCTGCATTTGAGCCATTCTCCAGCACGAGACACAGAAATGCCCTTAAATGTTCATCTCATGCAGCGCCTTAATTTCCTCCGCCAGCACATCGCTTCTCTCTGTCAGCATCAGTCCCTCGTTGTGTCTGACATAGTCCTCACACCCGTAAGTGTTGATAAAAGCCGCACAGTCTGCCTGCACCGTGCACTCCGTCACCAGAAGCAGCATCTCGTTTCCCTCGCCAAACGTATCTTCCACAAAGGTAAAAAGCCCGTGTAAACGCTCCTGCTCCCGCGCTGTATCCTTCCTGTGTTCCTCCACAAGACCGTCGAAACGCTCTTTGATCTTCGCAAAAGCCTCCTGTCCGTCCTGCACGCCCGCCGTCAGAACCGCCCGCGCGCCTTCTCTCAAAAATCTGACGATCACCTTTCCCGTCTGTCTGTCGTCCGCCGAAAGAGCGCCGGCGCCGGCAAGGGAATCCATCGACTGTTCTCTCGCGTCTGCCTGTTGCTGCAGCATGGCTGCAAGCTCCTGTGCACCCGCACCCGTTTCCGCCTTCTGTTTCAAAACCCGCAGGGGATTCATCAAATCTTTTAACAGTTTCGCCTGTCCGCCATTATCCTTCAGTTCCTGCCTGAGCTTGTCAAGCAGCATCCCCATCAGGGAAAGTCTCTCATCAAATCCGGCCTTTCTTGCCCTGTCCTTCACCTGTTCACTCACCGTACCTGCAAAAATATCCTCCACCCGGTAATCCTGCTGATACTTTCTGTACAGATCATAGTAGGCGCTGAACTCTCTCGCAACACGGTCGTTTCTCAGATACTGCCCGATCAGCGACTCCTCCACGGGAAGCCCCTCCTCCTCATAGAGGACAAGCATCTGCGCCAGATCTTCCCAGCCTCTGGCCGTGACATAGCTCTTTCCCCGCACAGTGGTCTCCACCAGATAAAAATCTTCCTTTTTCATATCCAGATAATTTAATACTGCCGTGTGGATATTCCGGTCCTTTGCATATTCCCGCCAGCTCCCGTAGTCGGCCTCCACCTCCAGAATCTTCATGCGGTCCAGGGTCACCACATCAAACTCCCGCACGGACTTATTGTACTCCGGCGGATTTCCCGCCGTGACAATAATCCACCCCTCCGGCACCTGATGCCTGCCAAAGATCTTATACTGTAAAAACTGCAGCATGGAGGGTGCAAGCGTCTCGGAGACACAGTTAATCTCGTCCAGAAACAAAATGCCTTCACGGATGCCGCTCCTTTCCATCACATCGTAAACCGAAGCGATGATCTCGCTCATGGTATACTCCGACACGTCGAAGGCGTGTCCCCCGTACTCCCTGTGTACGATAAAGGGAAGTCCCAGAGCGGACTGTCTCGTATGGTGGGTCATGGAATAGCTGACCAGCGCAATCCCCAATTCCTGCGCAATCTGCTCCATAACCGCCGTCTTGCCAATACCCGGCGCACCCAGAAGGAATACGGGCCGCTGTCTGACAAGGGGAATCCGGTAAGCCCCCTCCTCATCCTTTTTTAAATAAATTTTTACGGAATCCTTAATATACTTTTTCGCTTCCTTAATATTCATCTCTCTTCCAGATCCTCCTCTTCCAACACAATCCTGATCGCCCAGGGCGGCACCTTCGGCGCATTATCATCCTCTTTCAGAAACACGAAAGCAGCGTCATAGGGCGGCATCTGTTCCGGATAAATCCCATAACCGTCCGTAAAATAGAGCAGTCCTTTCAGGTCTTCAAATTCACCCGCCCTTATCAGTTCATCCACATACTCGAAAACCGGTCTGAAATCGGTAGAACCGAACCCCGTCAGTTTTCCGTTTTGCAGGAAAGTGTCAAACTCACTTCGTTCCGTGATCTTTATGTCCTGCTGTACCTCGCTGTCGCACTGGATAATGTGGACATTGATCCTGGAGAAAAAGGTTTCGCTCTCCTGCATGATGTTATAGGTTTTTCGCAGGAATGCCTGCACGGTTGCCCCGCGGCAGGATGCGGAAGTGTCGATGGCGATCACAAAATCTTTAATCTTATGGTTCTCCTGATATTCAAGAGGCTCCACCAAAGGCATATTTCCATAAGTCTGTAGTCCATAGGTATAAAAGATATGGTCAAACTCCTCATCATTCACCCGTATGGCCTCTCCCATGGCCATGAAGCGCTTTAAAAACGCCGTATAGTCATAGCGTTCCCTGACAGCCTCCTCCAGATTTTCCGCTATGCCCTCCCCCTTATTTTTATCCTTGCTGAAACTCTTTAAATCCGCCCGGATCCGCTCGCTGATTTTCCGCCACTCTGTCTGGGAAAGATCAAGCTCTTCTTTTCTGTTCCAGTAAATATGCTCGTCCCGCCTGCTAAGCCGCCTCCACTCTGCGGCCGCCTTCGTGGAAGGTTCCTCAATCCGGAAATGCCGGTATATTTTCTCCGCCGTCAACCCGCCCGCCTGCTTTTTTAAAAGCATAAGACGGCTCTCCAGCTCTCCATCGGAAGAAAGTCTGGTCAAGTGCAGGTCCATATCCAGAATCACCGCCTCCACCGCTATATCCGTTGCCATATCCCAGTATTCCGGATTCATTTTATCCGTCTGAAAACCATGATAGAAAACAGCGTGCAGAAGCGTGTGCAGATACGTCCTTGCAGGCATTGCCTGCTCTTTTTCATACTGGCTGATCAAAAGCATCGGATCACAGGTCAGCCCTTCCCCGTCAAAAACATGAACCCCCATACCTGTCCTGCATGCTACAGGCAGCCTGGAGAGTGCCACGTCAAGAAAGCGCATGTTGATCAGCAGCCCGTCATGGGCAAGATGCAGGATCTTATCCGCCACCTGCCTGATTTTCTGTTCTCTTTCCATGTCATTCTCTGTTTCCATACCGGCCTGCATCTCCTTTCTCTTCTTTCTTGCATACGCAGAGTTATGTTAACCTTATCTTTCGTCATGTTCTACACATTATGTAAACTTCTTCAGGATTTACCTATGTTCCACCCCTGTTTTAATCAGATATAGTATCAGCAGATGGACAGGGTAAAACAGATAGAAAAACCATTGAGAAAATCGTTTGCCAAACGCCATCCTCTTTCCGTTATAAAAAAACACGATGGCAATCCCAGCCGCCAGGATTCCAAGACCCGAGAGAAGGGCGTGAAAAACGGCATACGCCGTCCAGTTTCCCGGTTCACCATTCATATAATTCTGTACATTCAATATCACAAAAATCACATAACACACAGCGAAGGCCCGTATCGTCTGCTTTCTGTCTCCTCTGCCATTGTAAAAAAGGATCGTAAAAATCGGCGCAGCCACTCCCCAGTCGCCGCACACCGTGGCAAGCGTAAGCAGCATGGCAAGCCCCATTTTTAACAGCGGACTTTCCACGTTCTCCACAACCGCCAGAATCAGGAAACAGCACAGCAGGGTATATATCATATTCAGGCTCTGATATCCGAATGCAAGCTGAAAAGGAATCTGAGAAATCACCGCAAACAGGATAAGCCTGAATCCGTATTTGAACCTGGAGCGTGTACAGACATACCCCTCCGCCAGAAAATAACACATCGCCGGCGCCGTAAAGTAACCGATATCTTCCAAAACTTCGTAAAGGGGCGTCCCTTTCACCAAAAATATATGGGCGATGTGATTGAGAAGCATGGTAAACATCGCGATATATTTAATGATATCCCTGTTCAGTACCCGCAGTTTTGCGCCGGATGCCGCCTGTATCTGTCCTTCCATTATCAAGCCTCCCTGCTGCCCGCTCACAAATGCCCACCCGCGCGCTTTCTTTTCGCCTGTTACATTGAGATAGGCGATTACCACACCCCGCAATCGCCCATTGTTCTGTCATTCGCATCGCGCCTTACACGTTCCGCGTTTATCTTTGTTTTTCTCTTATCCACCGGTCACTGCACAAAGGGATTGTACTCCTTCTCATGTCCGATGGTAGTCGACTCGCCATGCCCCGGGTAAACCTTCGTCTCATCCGGTAAAACGAACAGTCTGCCTTTGATTGATCTGGCAAGTGCGCTCATACTGCCCGTCGCCAGATCCGTCCTGCCCACTGATTCCTGAAAAAGCGTATCTCCCGCAATGAGAATGCCTGCCTCTTCAAAATAGTAACAGCAGCTTCCTATTGTATGTCCCGGCGTGGCGACCAGCCTGCAGGTCATGCCCGCTATGGTGATCTCCTCGCCCTCTTTCAGATATCTGTCCGGAATTACCGTGCAGGGGCGTCCCACCTGATCCGACACATTGGCGACTGCATCCTCACAGAGCGCCTTTTCCTCTTCATAGGCGTAAACCGGCGCGCCTGAGAGCTCCCGCAGCCTGTTACAGCCCCAGATATGGTCAAAATGAGCGTGGGTCAGCAAAATTCCCTTCACCTGAAATCCCTTTTCCTGCAAAGTCTCATAAATGTAATCGCCCTTATCCGCCGGATCAAAAAAGATCACCTCGCCAGCGCCTTCCCTGTATACAAAGTAACAGTTCGTCTGACAGATTCCCAGCATCAGTCTTCCTATTTTTAAATCTGACATTCCAATCTCCCTCATGATTCTACTATACGGAGAATGCCGCTTTTCAGGCATTCTATCGGGTGAGACTTAGTACTTCCTGGCGTCCCGTCCAATGGCGGGACGTCTTTAGAAGTACTTCTCACTCTGTTAACCGCTCGTTCTCTCAATATCAATAATACTCTCAATCGTTCTGATCTTATCCACGATCCGCTGCAGCTCTTCTCTTCCGCTGATCTCAAAGCTGACCATAATGGTGGCCGTCCCCTGTTTGCTCACACGGGTATTTAAAGCAAGAATATCTATATCCTTCTCCGTAAGCGCCCTGGAAACGTCTGCGAGAAGTCCGTTTCTGTTGTTTGCGTAAATATTGATCTCCGCCAGATACTTCTCTCCGCCACCGGCTCCTCCCGTCGTCTGCCACTCCGCGTCAATCAGCCTGTTTCTGTCTATCTCAGGCAGATTCATGAGATTCACGCAGTCTGTCCGATGAATGGAGATGCCTCTCCCCCTGGTGACAAAACCGACAATCTCATCTCCCGGCACCGGACTACAGCACTTGGAGAACCGGACCGCAACATCATGGATACCCTTTACGACAATGGCGCTCTGATTCCTGCCGGTCCGGCTTCGATTAATCTGGATATTATCCTCAATCTCTGCCATCACCTCGGCGTCCGTCATCTCTCTCCGATGATCCTTCTCATAAAGCTCACGCATGCGGTTGACGATCTGCCCCTCCTTGAGAGCGCCGTGCCCCACCGCCGCAAGCACGGATTCCCAGTTCTGGAATCCATATTTTTTCATGACGGACTCCTCATACTGCGGCGTCAAAACATCCGTGGCGTTGATGGATTTCGCCTTGCAGTATGCGTGGATCAGTTCCCGCCCCCTGACGATATTATCCTCTTTCAGTTCATTTTTAAACCATTGGTTGATTTTATTTTTGGCCTGTGTGCTCTTTACCACATTCAGCCAGTCGCGGCTGGGGCCTTTGGAGTTCTGGGAAGTCATGATCTCCACACGGTCGCCGTTTCTGATCACATAATCAATGGTCACAAGTTTGCCATTGACTCTGGCTCCGATCATCTTATTGCCCACTGCACTGTGCACGCTGTAGGCAAAATCAATAGGCGTAGAACCCGCCGGCAGGCTCTTTACATCGCCGGTGGGAGTAAAGCAGTATACATTGTCGGCAAAGAGGTTCAAATCATCCTTTAACAGATTCATAAACTCTTTATTGTCCGAAAGATCCTGCTGCCACTCCAAAATCTGGCGCAGCCATACCAGCTTTTCTTCCTCCTGCGTTTCTACCTTCTTGCCGTCGGACGCTTCCTTATACTTCCAATGTGCCGCGATACCGTACTCCGCCGCCTTGTGCATCTCGTAGGTGCGGATCTGAATCTCAAAAGGCTGCCCGCTTGCACCGATCAACGTGGTGTGCAGAGACTGGTACATGTTCGCCTTCGGCATGGCAATATAGTCCTTGAAACGGCCCGGGATCGGCTTATACATCTCATGAATCACTCCCAGCGCAGCATAGCAATCCTGCACCGTATCCACAATAATGCGCACCGCAAACAGATCATAAATCTGATCAATCGATTTGTTCTGATTTTTCATTTTCTTGTAAATACTGAAAAAATGCTTGATACGGCCATCAATCTGTGCCTGAATGCCCGCATGTTTGATATGCTCGCCGACTTCATCCACGATCGTCTGAATGTAACGCTCCCGTTCGCTCTTTCTGACGGCAATCTTATCCACCAGATCATAGTAGGCTTCCGGTTCCAAATATTTTAATGACAAATCGTCTAATTCCACCTTTATTTTTGATATACCCAAACGCTGGGCAATGGGAGAATAAATGTCAAGCGTCTCCCTCGCAATCTCCTGCTGCTTCTCAGGCCTCATATGCTGTAACGTACGCATATTGTGCAGACGATCCGCCAGCTTAATCAAGATCACACGGATATCTTTGGCCATTGCAAGAAACATCTTACGCAGATTTTCCGCCTGTCTTTCAAGCTTTTCCGCATCTTTATCCTGATTTCCGTGTTCTCCGTGAAAGTTCAGTTTATCCAGCTTGGTAACGCCGTCCACCAGGAGAGCCACGTCCTCCCCGAACTGCTCCCTGATCTCCTCATCCGTCATGACAGTATCTTCCACCACATCATGCAGCAGTCCCGCAACAATGGTCTCTTTATCCATTTCCAGATCCGCAAGCACAATCGCCACGCACAGCGGATGGATGATATAAGGCTCTCCTGATTTTCGCGCCTGTCCCTTGTGGGCATCCGAAGCGATCCCATATGCCTTCTCGATCAGACTGATATCCGTCGAAGGATGGTATTTGCGCACACGGACAATAAGCTCATCGTAAAGCTGTTCCGGAGCCTGAAATTCTTCAATTGATTCAATTCTGCCGTCGTCAAAGACCAGCTCTGTCTTTTCTTCTGTCGCCATTTACTCACCAAAACCTTGTCGGATTACATAATAGCCATTTTATGCTATTATAATATTATTTGCACGGTAAGTCAAAATAATTTACAAAATGATGTCACAAATCCTGTTGTCCGTCCTGTTTATCAAAATTCCGTCTATCCCTTTTCCCTGAAAAACCTCTGCAAAAGGAGTTGTATTTCCCTGTTATTTATGTTATACATATTTAAAATATCATTTCTTCTTTCAATAAATATCTTTGGGGATAACCCTCTTATCTTTCCCACGGCAGCAGTCGTCATTCTGATGACCAAAATGTGCGCCGCAGGAGTCAACACGAAAGGAAATCACGTCTATGAAAAAAACGCCCGCTGATACCGGCTACTTGAACGCCAGTGGCAAAGCCCGTCATACATATCGGTTTTCTAGACTACACCCTGTTTCCGGAAAGTCCTGAATTTTACGCCTCTTATAAACTGATAAACATAAAAAATTATCGAAAATACAGTGACAGCCTTACCTTGAATGTGGTAAACTTATCTCGTATAGAATTGGCTACAGAGGAAGATAGAAAATATCATATTCATAAATGGGCGATGCTTTTTAAAGCCACCACATGGGAGGAAATTAAAATGATCGCAGAGAAGAACGAATATTTAAACGAAGCCTCCAAGACAATGTTTCGCATGAGCGCTGATGAAATGATTCGCAAAAGGTGTCTCGACCGCGAGGAATATTATCAGGATCTGAGAAACTACGAACGAGTCATTGCAGAAAAAGATCGCAGATACGAGCAGGCCATTGTGGAAATCGAACAGCTTCGCGCTGAATTGAACCGCTTAAGAAACCAATGAACAAATTTACCTGTCGGGGAAGGTATAGAGAAATGATACGACGTGCCACGGTGGACGATGCTTCCAGAATAGCGGAAATACTTGTGTTTACAAAACGTATGAACTATCGAAGGATTTTCCAAAACGACAAAGTATCTTTTGGGGAAATACAGGTCTATACGCTGGTAAAGGAATATATGGACAACCCGGATAAACTGGAACACATCTGGGTTTATGACGATGTGTTCGTCAAGGGAATGCTGCACATTGAGGGAGATAAAATTGACGAACTGTATGTGGATTCCTTTTTTGAAAATCAGGGCATCGGCGGAAAACTGATCCAGTTTGCCATAGAACAGCAAAATTGTAAGACCCTGTGGGTATTGGAAAAAAACACAGATGCCAGACGTTTCTATGAAAAGCACGGATTTGCGCTGACAGGTGCCAGGACGTTGGAAGAAGGCACCACAGAGTATATTGTGGAGATGAGAAAATAACGGCGCCGCCTCAACTCGAGGCTGCGCCGCTTGAATATTTCGGCGCAGCATTGCTCGAGGCATAGCCTCTCGCTATCGTTTGGCTTCGCCATACCATCCACTCGAAAAGGACGTATCCCCTCAAGCATACTTGGGGGATACGTCCTTTCCTTTACACTATTAAACTCGCAAAGACGCGCTATCGCGCTTTCTGTCCGTCTGCGACGGCCCTTTGCTCGTTCACGGCGCTGGAAAAACAAATGTCGCTCCGCGCCGCTTGTTTTTCCTTTTGCGCCTTACATCATTCCCATGCCGCCTGCGCCTGCGGGCATAGCGGGTTCGGGCTCTTTGATATTGGCTACCACGGACTCTGTGGTGAGCAGTGTGCTTGCAACACTGGTTGCATTCTGCAGTGCGCTTCTGGTCACCTTTGCGGGATCAAGAATGCCTGCTTTCACCATATCTACATACTCCTCGGTCAGTGCGTCAAAACCTACGCCCTCTTCGGACTCTCTCACCTTATTGATGATAACGGAGCCCTCTAAGCCTGCGTTTGCCACGATGTGGTACAGAGGCGCTTCCAGTGCCTTCAGGACGATCTGTGCACCGGTCTTCTCGTCGCCTTCCAGCTTCTCGGCCATCTTCTCCACTTCCTTTGCAGCGTGAATATATGCGGAACCGCCGCCGGAGATGATACCTTCCTCCACAGCCGCTCTGGTCGCCGCCAGCGCATCCTCCAGACGAAGCTTCGCCTCCTTCATCTCGGTCTCGGTAGCCGCGCCCACACGGATCACAGCCACGCCGCCTGCCAGCTTCGCAAGACGCTCCTGTAATTTTTCTCTGTCGAAATCGGAAGTTGTCTCCTCAATCTGTTTCTTGATCTGGCCGATTCTTGCCTCGATCTCAGACTTTTCGCCCTCGCCGTCAACAATAACCGTGTTTTCTTTCTGTACTTTTACGGATTTTGCACGACCGAGCTGATCCAGAGTCGCATCCTTAAGCTCCAAACCAAGCTCTGAGCTGATCACCTGACCGCCTGTCAGGATTGCGATATCCTGAAGCATATCCTTTCTCCTGTCGCCATAGCCGGGAGCCTTGACAGCTACCACGTTGAAGGTGCCGCGAAGCTTATTCACGATCAAAGTGGTGAGAGCCTCGCCCTCCACATCCTCAGCGATGATAAGCAGCTTCGCACCGGACTGTACGATCTGCTCAAGCAGAGGCAGAATCTCCTGAATATTGGAAATCTTCTTGTCTGTGATCAGGATGTAGGGACTATCCAGAACCGCCTCCATCTTATCCATATCGGTTGCCATATAAGCGGAAATGTATCCTCTGTCAAACTGCATACCTTCCACCAGATCCAGCTCTGTGAGCATGGTCTTGCTCTCCTCGATGGTGATAACGCCGTCGCCGGAAACCTTCTCCATCGCATCCGCTACCAGCTTGCCAACCTCGTCGTCGCCGGAGGAAACAGCCGCTACTCTCGCGATATGCTCCTTGCCATTTACCTTGGAGCTCATCTTTGCAATGGCGTCCACTGCCGTCTCAGTCGCTTTCTTCATACCCTTTCTTAAGATGATCGGGTTTGCGCCTGCCGCCAGATTTTTGATTCCTGCATTCACCATAGCCTGTGCAAGAACTGTCGCTGTGGTAGTACCGTCACCTGCCACATCGTTTGTCTTGGTTGCCACTTCCTTTACAAGCTGTGCACCCATGTTCTCAAAAGGATCTTCCAGCTCGATCTCCTTCGCGATGGTAACGCCGTCGTTTGTGATCAGGGGCGCACCGTAAGATTTATCCAAAACAACGTTTCTTCCTTTCGGTCCAAGGGTCACTCTCACGGTATCCGCCAACTGATTTACGCCTGATTCCAAAGCCGCTCTGGCTTCTGCTCCATACTTAATTTCCTTTGCCATGATTTACGTCCTCCTGCTTTTTATATTGATTTCCTGATTAATCGGTAACAACTGCCAGAATATCGCTTTGTCTCACGATAATGTATTCATCCTCCTCAAGCTTCACCTCTGTGCCTGAATATTTGGAAAAGATGACCTGATCGCCAACTTTCACTTCCATCTTAATTTCTTTCCCGTCCACAACGCCGCCGGGGCCTACTGCGATCACTTCTGCCTGCTGCGGTTTCTCCTTGCCCTGTCCCGGTAAAACAATGCCGGATTTTGTTGTCTCCTCCGCTACCAGCTGCTTTAATACAACTCTGTCGCCAAGTGGTGTTAACTTCATGATAATTGCCTCCTTCTTAAATTATGTGATGCATTTGTGTTTTCTTTTAATTTGTTAGCACTCCTCTTGTTTGAGTGCTAACGCTAGAACATATATTATCTTCATATGCGGGCGTTTGCAAATGGTTTTATTCCCACATATGAAGATTTTTCTTTCATTTTCTTCTATTATCTCTCGTTTTCTATCTCTATCTCGTTTTTAGCCAGAAAAAGGGATTTAATACTTATTTTAGAATTAGGAGTGAAGACCATGTTCCAGCCGCTCTCTGTATCCCGGTGCGTTCTTCACTTCGAACTTATTATTGAACATCTCATACTCCGCATCGTCGAGCTTATCCTCTATCTTCTCCTCCACATTCGTCTTGTAGACGACACCGCAGGCCACCGAAGGCGCCAGAATCTTATCCTCAAAGGAAAGACACGCCTGCCGGACACGGTCGCAGTAACTTTCGGCCTCCCCGTCCTGTGCCATGGGAATAAGTACAATAAAAACATCCCCGTCAACACGGCCAATGATATAGTCGGGTTTCTTCTCCTGCTTCAAAATCCCGGCAACTGTCTTAATCAGCCGGTCGCTCTCCTCATCCCCAAAATGGTCATTTACAAACTTCCAGTCGTTGATATTCACGTTAATGACAGCTACCGGCGCCACTTCTGCCCTGTCTATCACTTTCATGCGCTCCTCAAAATACCGCCGGTGATACACGCCGGTGAGCGCATCCTCCTGCTCTCCTTTCGCGGTCTGCACATGCTGTACGTTCAGCTTCTGTTCCAGTTCATCCACATAAATCGCAGTCTCCGTGTGAAGATAAGTCTCCTCTCCCCAACGGGAAAGCATATTGGCAAAACCGTCCAGCATCCGCTCCACCGCTTCTCTTTTTTCGGGAGAAACTTTCTGCGTATCCGCATACAGATGTGCTATGGTCCTGCCGTAAACCCTGACCTTGCGCCCGGGGTCACCTACCACATCCGGCTTAAAACCGGCAAATCCGCCGACCGATATAATTTTTTCCCCGTGCCGCTCCGTGAGTAAAACTGTCGCATCCGTCACCGAGCACAACGCTTTACAGTATTCAGCCAGCGTATCGAGCGCATACAGGTTATTCATCTCATAGTTCCTAATGTTATCCTTGATTCTCTGTTCAAACGGAATTGCCTTATAATCCATATCCCCGCATTCTCCTGTCTATGCTTTTTTATTCTGCTTCTGCAATAATTTAAAGAAAACTTCCTTCGGCATGGGCTTCGCATAATAATATCCCTGCACCTGGTCGCAGCCAATACTCCGCAGAAGCTCCACCTGTTCCTTCGTCTCAACACCTTCCGCCAGAAGTTCCAGCCCCAGCTTATTCGCCATAGCAGTCACCTGCTCCAAAATCAGTCTGCCTTTGTCGGACAGTATCATGTTTTCCATGAACTTTTTGTCCAATTTGATCAGGTCAAAGGGCGTCTCCAATAGAATGTTCAGGGAAGAATAACCGCTTCCGAAATCATCCATCAGCAGTTTATATCCCTCTTCCTTCAGTTGCAGTGCCTTCCTGCTCACCTGCTTATTGTCCACCGTCTCCGTAATCTCCAGTTCCAGAAGATGTTTTGGAATTCCGATTTTCTCAATCATGTCTTCCAACGTGCGGATTACTTCGTCATCCTGTAGATGGGTCCTTGAGACATTCACTGAAATCGGGCATTCCGGCAGGCCCTCGTCCATACACTGTCTGATAAACCGGCAGGCTTCCTCCCATATATAATAATCCACTTTTCGGATAAAGCCGTTTTCCTCAATAACGGGAATGAACTGATCCGGATAAATCATGCCCCGCTCCGGATGCCGCCATCTGACAAGCGCCTCTGCGCCTATGATCTCGTTTTTCTCGATGCTGTATTTCGGCTGCAGGTACATCAGATACTGTCGTTCCAGAATGGCCGCCACCATATTACTTTCAATAAACCGTCTGTTATAGAGAGAATCCTTAAACTGCTCCTGATAGAATACAATGTTGCCGATCACACTGTTTTTAGCCGTCTTTCTTGCCATCCCGGCGCGGTCTTCCATCTGCCTCAGTTCCATCCCTCTGTCTTCGACCGTATACACCCCGTAGGATATTTGCAGCTTCACTCTCTTAAAATTATCAATTCTGCTGTTCAGCTTCCATATAAACGCCTCCAGTTCCTCTTCCTCTTCATACTCTGTCACTACCATAAACACATCGCCCCGGAGGTTTACATAAAACTGTCTTCTGTTACAGATTTCCTGAAGCTGTTTCAGAACAAAATCAAGCACCTCATCGCCGAATTTTTCTCCGTACAAATCATTGATGATCTTAAACTTACGGATATCAAACTGAATAAAACCGATCTTTTTCTCTGAGTCAAGTATCAGGTTATTCACATTTCTCCTGAAACGGCGAATCAGCCCCATCTCTTTCAATACTACCTGCATCTCGTCGTTTCGCGGAATATCCTCCATGTCAATATTACTCTGCGCCACATCTTTCAAGTACTCCGCCAGCATATCTTCCAGAATCTCAATGCTGATATTAATCGCTCTGGGACACTTTTGCAAAATCAATCCTTCCTTTCGGATAATGGCCATCTCCTCCGGCTTGGAAATATCTTTGCCAAGAATATCCCTGCACAGTGTCACACCGTCCATCGCTTCCGTGAAGCGCTTGATAAACTCATCCGTCTTTTTGTTTCCATAGACCTCCCGTTCCGTGTCCTGGGAATCGTAAAAGCCAAGCGCCATGCCAAGAACAAGCAGGGAAGCCGTAATACATCCGCATACCCCGCCCTGACGCATACCGCCTCCAAAACAGGTGCTGATCTTAAACGCCGTCTTTAAATCCATCTCAAAATCAGATGCAAACGCGCCGAACAGCGCCTGTGAGCAGTGATATTTCTGATGTAAAAGTTGTTCCGCCTTCTCTTTGTGTGTCATATTGTAACCCATCCTGCTTTCATTCCGAAAGCTTTTCCCCATAGTCCTATTCTAACAAATAAAAACACGCTTGTGAAGTTAGTTTTGCTTTTAATTCCATTTCACTACCACAACCTGATCTACCATCTGTACATATCCCGTCTGGGGATAAGAGGGCATCTGTATAACCTCCGGCTTTTCCTCTGTCACATTGTCGAAAACGACCTCCACATCCCGCAGCATCACATGGTCAAAGTATGCCTGATAGGTCTCCTTATAGGTAATCGCAGTAGACTTGTTACATCCGGAAACGCCTTTTACCCGGTCTGTCCCCGGAATCTCCTCCAGTACCTCTGCGATATCCCCCACAAAGGTAACTTCTGTTTCTCCCGGCACGTAGCCTTCCGTCCGGTCGATCTCAGCCATAACCTCCGTCATCAGGGATAAAGTTGCCCTGCTCTCCACCTCCTTCTTCACATACACCGCATTATCCGTCTGTATATAAAAGAAGAGGATCATTGAAAGTAAAACTGTAACCGCACCGTAAATTCTTCTGCCAAATGCCGTCGATTGCTGTCGAATCATTCTGCCCCCGCCCCTTAAGAAATTCCACTTCCACAAAAGAATCGGCACCAGATACAGCAGCCAGACAGCATACGTCATCAAATCATGGACATGGGGATTTAACAGTCGCATCATGTAGGCCGCAAAAGGCAAAACAGCCGCCAGTAACAGAAGCAGAAGCCATTCTCCCTTTTGAAATTCGTCTCTTTCCAGTCTCACCAGGCGCACAACAAGGAAGACACACAGACAGGCAAGCAGCAGATTGACGATCCATACCGCCTGATACGGATAAATATTTTCATCCTTTGCAAAGAAATGTGTCGCTTCCTCCTTCAGACAGGATACCAGCCTATGCGCAATCGATTCCTGATTATCCCACAGATTTGTCACACTGTCATACTCGCCCTCCGCAAGGGGAGTGCCTGCCAGAATACAGACAAACTTCATCAGAAAATAATAGACAATTCCGCCCGCCGCTATCATTCCGATGCCCGCACAGCCATCCTGAAACACCCTCATGGCGCCGTCCTTTTTGATCAGGTTCTGCATGGAAAGCAGAATCATCAGCACAACCGTCACAGCCAGATAGCACTGATAGATGGACAGGGACATAACAACCGCCATCATACCAAATGCCAGGTTCCTGATCCGATGCTCTTTCAAATAGAGATTCCAAAAATACACGCCCGCCGTCGCAAGCAGAAGCGCAAACATATCGGCCGCAAGCCAGGGCGTATAGGCAGCTCCTATGGCAGTCACCGAAATGTTCACCGTCATGATTCCCGCAGTCAGCAAAACTTCCGTCCTGTCAAACAAGTCAAACAGCTTGCAGACTAAAAAAACGGCAAGTCCCAACCAGAAAAAAGCGACAATTCCAAGGCTCCACGGCATTAAAAGTCCGGAGGCCGTCACCTCCCTGTACAAAGGTTCCAGTATTCTTCCCAGCCCAATCTGATGCTGGTGCGCCGAAAGAGCATCATAAAAGTCAAACACAGCATCATGGGAAACGCTGATATTCACAAGCAGAAAACCATGGGCAAAAAAGCCCAGCAAAAACGTGTAAAGCAAACTTCTTTTCAGGACAATCCCGTCCTCATTCTGCAACCCGAATCTTGAAATTGTTTCCTCCTCCTCAGTCTCCATCATCCTGCCCATACAATTTCTCTCCTCTTCAATTCCCTTTTCAAAAAAACTCACTTCGATTCTATGCCCTGCAAAAATCGAAGTGAGTTCTCTCTATTTTTATTTCACCTTTAAAAAAGATGCCGCTTACGCGTTCACGATCTGTCCAAAGTCAGGCTTAAGCGACGCACCGCCGATCAGACCACCGTCAATATCAGGCTTGGACAGCAATTCAGCCGCATTGGAAGCGTTCATGGAACCGCCGTACTGAATGCGGACTGCTTCTGCGGTAGCTGCGTCATACATCTCAGCGATGCAGTCACGGATACCCTTACATACTTCCTGCGCCTGATCGGAAGTAGCTGTCTTGCCGGTTCCGATCGCCCAGATGGGCTCGTATGCGATAACCATACCCTTCACCTGATCAGCGGTCACGCCTGCCAGGTCGGACTTGATCTGCAATCTGATCCAATCCATGGTCACGTTCATCTCTCTCTGCTCCAGGGACTCGCCGCAGCAAAGAATCGGCACAAGACCGGCCTCCAGTGCCTTAAGCACTTTCTTGTTCAGGAAAGCGTCGTCCTCCTTAAAATACTCTCTCCTCTCAGAGTGCCCGATGATCACATACTCCACGCCCGCATCCTTCAACATGGGAGCGGAAATTTCGCCCGTGTACGCGCCCTTATCCTCAATGTAGAAATTCTCAGCGCCCACATGCACGTTGGTGCCCTTCACAGCCTCAGCCACAGGCACAATGTCAATAGCAGGTACACAGTAAACAACGTCAACCGCATCGTTCACAACCAGATCCTTCAATGTCGCGCAGAGCGCTACAGCCTCACTGGGAGTCATGTTCATCTTCCAGTTGCCGGCGATAATTCTTTTTCTTGCCATGATTCTATTCTCCTTATATTTGCTATAATTTCTACATGCTTCGCCTCGCAATTGCTCCGCAATTCCTCGGGTGCGTTGCACCCTCAAACGACCGAATCCGAAAGAGGCTTCGTGCAAGCACAGCCTCTTTCTTCTTCGGTCATTCTCGCTCTGCTCATCGCATCACTTGTCGTCTGCTGCCATAACGCCGGGAAGTTCTTTGCCCTCAAGGAACTCAAGGGAAGCGCCGCCGCCTGTGGAAATGTGGGACATCTTATCTGCGAAACCAAGCTGGTTACAAGCCGCTGCGGAATCGCCGCCGCCGATGATAGTGGTTGCATCTGTCTCTGCCAGCGCCTTTGCTACAGCAATCGTACCCTTTGCCAGAGTCGGATTCTCAAACACGCCCATAGGTCCGTTCCATACAACTGTCTTAGCCGTCTTCACTGCATTTGCAAACTGTTCCTGCGTCTTAGGCCCGATATCAAGACCTTCCTTGTCGGCAGGAATCTTGTCAGAGTCAACATACTCCACTTCAACAGGAGCGTCAATGGGGCTCGGGAAACCGGAAGCAACACCGGTATCAATGGGGAGCAGCAGCTGCTTTCCAAGCTTCTCCGCCTTAGCCATCATCTCTTTACAGTAGTCAAGCTTCTCGTCGTCCACCAGAGAATTACCGATCTCATAGCCTTTCGCTTTCAGGAAAGTGAAAGCCATACCACCGCCGATAATCAGCGTGTCGCACTTCTCAAGCAGATTGTTGATTACGTTCAGCTTGTCGGCAACCTTCGCACCGCCAAGGATAGCCACAAAAGGTCTCACGGGATTCTCCACCGCATTGCCGAGGAAGTCGATCTCCTTCTGCATCAGATAACCAACCGCATTCTCGCCGCCCTTTTCTGTGATATACTTGGTCACAACAGCTACGGAAGCGTGCGCTCTGTGGGCGGAACCGAAAGCATCGCACACATAAACGTCAGCCAGGTCAGCCAGCTCTTTCGCAAAGTTCTCGCCTGCATCTGTGGGCTTGGTCTCCTCTTTGCCGCGGAAACGGGTATTCTGAAGAAGCACTACGTCGCCTTCGTTCATAGCTGCAACAGCTGCCGTAGCAGCCTCGCCTGTCACATTATAGTCCGATACGAAATTAACGGGCTTGCCAAGCTTCTCGGAAAGTCTCTCCGCTACAGGCGCAAGGGACTCACCCTCATTGGGGCCGTTCTTTACCTTACCAAGGTGGGAGCAAAGGATTACCTTTCCGCCGTCCGCAAGTAATTTCTGAATGGTGGGAAGCGCAGCCACGATACGGGTCTCATCCGTAATCTTGCCCTCTTTCAAAGGTACGTTAAAGTCACATCTCACAAGGACGCGCTTGCCTTTCACATTGATATCATCTACGGATTTCTTATTCAATGCCATTTTTGTATCCTCCTGTTTTATATTATTTGCATATGCGGCCGCAGCCGTATATGAAGAGAGACCCGGCCCAGCGGCCGAGCCTCTTTATTTCTCTCTTTATTAGTTCCAAGTATCAAGCGCAGGTTTGCTTTTTTAACCTGCCGGTCAAAACTTAGAATTTGTCAGACGTCGTCCTCTGACGTCTTATAAATCTTTTTTGATCTATGCTAACTCAGAGAAGTATTTGATGGTACGAACCATCTGAGAAGTGTAGCTGTTCTCATTGTCATACCAGGAAACAACCTGTACAAGGTTGTCCTCGCCAACCATAGTCTGGGTAGCGTCGAAGATGGAACCATAGGTGCTGCCTACGATATCGGAAGAAACGATCTCGTCCTCGTTGTAACCGAAGGACTCGGTAGCTGCTGCCTTCATAGCTGCATTGATCTCATCCTTGGTAACGGACTTCTCAACAGTTGCAACCAGAATTGTGGTAGAACCTGTAGGAGTAGGAACACGCTGTGCGGAACCGATCAGCTTGCCGTTCAGCTCAGGGATAACAAGGCCGATAGCCTTTGCTGCGCCTGTGCTGTTGGGAACGATATTCACTGCGCCTGCGCGGGATCTTCTCAGATCGCCCTTTCTCTGGGGACCGTCAAGGATCATCTGGTCGCCTGTGTAAGCATGGATCGTGCTCATGATACCGGACTTGATGCCAGCCAGATCGTTCAGAGCCTTAGCCATGGGAGCCAGACAGTTTGTTGTACAGGAAGCTGCGGAAATGATGGTATCCGAAGCTTTAAGTGTCTCATGGTTTACGTTGTATACGATGGTAGGAAGATCGTTTCCTGCGGGAGCAGAGATAACAACCTTTCTAGCGCCAGCATTGATGTGAGCCTGAGCCTTCTCTTTGCTGGTATAGAAGCCGGAGCACTCCAAAACAACGTCAACCTTGAGTTCACCCCAAGGGCAGTTGTTTGCATCGGGCTCTTTGTAGATCTTTAATGTCTTACCATCAACTGTGATGGAATCCTCGCCTGCAGTTACGGTATCTGCCAGAGCATATTTACCCTGAGAAGAATCGTACTTTAACAGATGTGCAAGCATCTTGGGGCTTGTCAGATCATTGATCGCTACAACTTCATAACCCTCTGCTCCAAACATCTGTCTGAATGCCAGACGACCGATACGGCCAAAACCATTGATTGCTACTCTTACTGCCATTTTTTGTTCCTCCTGAATATTGATTTTTTATAACTTTACTATAATAATTTTGCCAACCCGATATGGATAAGATTGACAAAATTTTGTCAACGGTTTTATTTTACCCAATTTATCCCAAAAATTCAAGACGTAAATCAAAAATAATTGGTAAAATAATTCAAATTTCTTTCTAGTAATAATTCCTTAAATCATAAAACTCCACTTCCGGATTCTCTCCGACAAACATGTCAGTCCCGTAAAATTCCACCGTAAATCCGCTGCCGTCCCCCTCGACATGCAAATCTGCCTCCCGGTCCTGCAAAAAATAGTACGCGTTCCCTGCGGTTATCATCCGCGTCGTTCTGGGCAGACTGGGCATATTGCCGTTAGAGCTGTAGTAGCCGTCATAAATCTCATATGTGGGGATAAAAAGTCTGCAAAGATACTCTCCTGTATCCGGGTCGTACACCTCATGCCACTCCCCGTTGTCGTCCTCCCATTCTTCACAGATTTTCTCGTATGCCGCTCCCCACTCCCGATACTGCGCTGTCGTAATATTCCAGGATTCATACTGGAACATATAGCGCATATATGCGTCCCGGAGCATGGCGGAAATCTCCGACGCTTTCCTGCCTCTGAAATCATAGATCTGCATATCTGCAAAAGGAAAATACTCCACGCCTCCCTGAAACAGAATTTCGGGGAATAACACGTATTCTGTACAGACAGCCACTTCCGATATGGTTTGCAGCTCCTCCTGCTCGGCAAACATTTTCTCCGCTGTCTCACAGAACGCATCCAGTTCTTCCTCGTCGAAGTAAAACAGTGCGCTGTATTCGGTAACCGTATAATTAAGAACCGGCCCTTCCGTACAGGTCACCCGTCCGGCCTCAAGTCCGTACTGTGCGGCATAAAGCTCAAAAATAAGCTGGCCGTAATCCTCCGTCACCTGATATGCCTTCTCGCCCTCCACATACGCAGTTTCCACCGTGGCGGTGACAGACAGTTCCGGGTGGGCCGCCGGGCGCATTCTATAGACAATATTGCCGGAACTGTCCTTATCGATCCGCTCCGGCCTGGAAAATCCCGCCGCTGGATACCGCTGCGCCATATAGTCGGCCAGAAACCGCCGTCCGTTCTCCCGCTGTCTGTGAATCGTCACGGGAATCATAATACAGACTGCCAGGAGGGCCGCCGCCACAATGCCAATAAAAATACGGAGGATTTTATCATTTCTTGCCCATTTCTGTTCGTACTGTATATTCTGCCGCTGTTTTTCATATGCCGGATACAGGCTTCTATAGAGCCGCTGCCGGTCTCCCTGATACGCGGTCTCCTCGTCTCCCCGGAAGCCGTAAGCTTCCCAGAAAAGCATTTTTACCTCATTAATGCCGTAAAAACATTTATTGTCGATCTCGTCCGCCAGTGTCTCCAATACCTGTGACTGATAGCGGATGTCCTGAAATTCCTTTGAGGACAGATATTCTTTCCACCAGTCCATTGCCTCCTGATCTTGGTAAGGACCCTGAAACGCTTTCCAATGGTTCAAAAACGCGGCAACCTGCTGCCCGTGTTTCTCCTGGCTCTCCTCAAAGTAGGCGCGCAGATCTTCCCGCCCGGGTTCCTCCGTGGTTTCGTCCGTGCGCACCGTTTCGCTATCCTGCGTCCTGTTCCCGGTACTTTCCGGCACGTCCTCCTCTTTGTCATCGGCAGTGTTTCTCTCTGCATCCTCCGGCGCGCTTTCCTCCGTTTTGTAAAACGACGTCACGCTGCCGCCAGACTGCCCGACCTGTCTGACATAATCCGCGTACCCGAGTGCCGCCTGATACGCCTCGTGCAGCCGCTTGAACTCCTCCGGCGCATCCTCCGGGTGAATCTCCTTTGTCTTCGCCGCATAGGCTTTTCTGATGGCTTTTTTGTCGGTGGTCGGCTCTATGCCGAGTATATTCCAGATATTCATGTTATGTCCCTGTTCCTGTTCCCTTTCCCTGTCACCGGGTCGGCTCCGGCTGCCCATGCACCCCTTCCGATACAGGTACCCGCACGCGTCACTTATGCATGTCTCCAAACAGCGTTCCCGTATAGTATAGCAGCGCAACCACAATCGGAGCCAGCACTCTCCCGTCGTTGGTCATACAGGCTCCCCAAATACAGAAAAGCAGGATAAAAATAATCGCCGCTCCCCTGAACAGACGCTTTGTTCTCTCCTTCATACGCCGCCTGATACGCCTCGGATGCAGATATATCCAGAGTTTCTGCAAATCATCCTGATACGCAGTCCCATCATCTTCCCGAAAACCATATGCCTCCCACAGGAGACCCTTTATCTCATCCGTCATGTAAGTGTACTGAAAAAATCCATGCCACTTATGTCTCCATTTCCGTTCGTCCGCAAGCAGTTGAACCACCTGCGGGTGAAAGCGGATATCCTGAAATTCCTCCGAAAAAAGATACCCCTTCCACCAGTCAAGCGTCCCCGGTCTGGTATGGGAACTCTTATATGCATTCCAGTATCGGATAAACGCGTCCACGCGACGCCTGCTCTCATTTTCCATTCCTTGCCGTTTCTTTGTTTCTACCATTCTTCCAGACGGTCGAAAATCTCCTCCGCCAACCGCAGGCACTCGGTAAGCCGCCTGTCATCTCCGCCTGCAACTGCCTGTTGAATCTGCCCCAGTACGGCGGCAACCTCCTGACGTCTTGCGCCAAGCGTCTGGGAATACAGCCGCTCGCCTCTGGCCATCACCATTTTCGCCCGTATACCGCCACAGGGCATCAGTTTGTATGTACGCAGTTCCTCCAGCCGGCGTTCTATTTCCTCCTCCGACAGCCGCAGGTTCTCACTTGTCAGCACTTTCCTCTTCGCCCGCTCCACCCCGGGATTCGTGCAGTCCGTGACCTCCACCTCCAGAATGCCGTTGATATCGTATGTAAAACACACTTTCAGGCGTGTCTGCCCTTTTTTGACCGGCGCAATATCCATCTCGATGACACCCAGCTTCAGATTGTCGTTACAGTAAAACGCCTCTCCCTGATAGATGCCCACAACTATTTTCGTCTGATTGTCACAGGCATTCGTATACCAGTCTGTCCTGGAGCAGGGAAGCACGCTGTTTCGCTCGATCACCGCGGACATGATCGGATTGTCGCCATCCACATAGTTTACCACATTGACCCCCAGCGTAAAGGGGCAGATGTCCGTCAAGACCAGATCCCTGATATCCTGTTTCCGCTCCTTGATTCCGGCATATATGCCGACTCCCATGGCAACCACCTCGTCCGGGGAAGCCACCATGCCCGGTTTCCTTTTCAGCTGCGTCTGCAGATAGAGGGAGATCACCGGCATTTTGGAAGAGCCGCCCACCAGAACAATCTCATCGATTTCCTCTATCGACCGGGCGCTGTCCCGAAGCGACGTCTCTACCACTTGACTAATACGGTCAAACAAACTCTGGGAAAGCCCCGCGAGGAGAAGATTATTTAAGGGCATCCTTTTCCCTTCCGCCTCCCATACGAGCTCTGCCTCATCCCGCTCGGTCAGCTTCCGTTTGCATTTCTCGGACAGGCGCAGAAGGGCCGCCTTTCTCTGCTGGTCCAGGCCGTCATAATCCATCTGATGATGGGCGCAGAAGCTTCTGGCAATCACCTCGTCAAAATCATCGCCGCCCAGCCGGTTATCACCGCTGACGGCAGCGATCTCTATCACATTGTCAAAATAGTCTACCACCGACACATCCAGCGTCCCTCCCCCGAAGTCGAACACCAGATAGCTGCCCTCCTCCTCTCTGCTGATCCGGCTCGCCAACAGGGCCGCAGCGGAAGGTTCATTGACAAGACGTTCCACGTGGATTCCCGCCAGTCTTCCGGCTTCCCTGGTAGCATACCGCTGGTTGTCGTTAAAATAAGCCGGGACGCTGATCACCGCCTCCGTCACCTCTTCGCCCAGAAACCGCTCCGCATCCTCTTTGAGCTGGCGCAGGACAAAGGAGGAAAGCTCCTGAGGCGTAAACGAATTTCCCGCCAGCGTAAACACCTTGTTTGTTCCCATATACCGCTTGAAGGAAGCCGCCGTGTCAGCCGGGTGTGAGATCAGTCTCTCCTTTGCCACGGCCCCGACACAGATCTCCCCATTTTCATCCACACTGACAACACTGGGCGTCAGTGACTCCCCCAACGAATTGGGAATCAGAACCGCCCTGCCACCCTGACAGACACAGGCAAGACTGTTCGTCGTTCCCAGATCAATTCCGATAATCGCCATAATAATCCCCCGTTATCTTTTCCAGCCAGACGCAGACACCAGACACCATTTTCTTTCCACTGTGCCAGTTCTTAAAAACAGCCGTCCCTGGCATCCTGCATTCATTATACACAGAACAAAATCACAAGTCAAAAAAGATATGATATACGAAAATTCATCTACTGCAAAACATTGTATTTTCTCCCCGCATCTACTATACTGTTGATAGTAATATCATTGATTGACTACGAAGGAGATTACCATGCCAAGCACAGCGGATTTTCATTTGCATTCCTACTTTTCGGGGGATTCCGACACATCCATGGAGGACATGATTCTCAGGGGAATCGAACTGGGGCTTACCGATATGTGTTTCACGGAACACAACGATTTTGACTATCCCGTCACCGAAGCAGATCCGGCGGGATGCTTTGAGCTGAACTCGGACGCCTATCTCTATGATTTCCTGATGCTCCGTGAAAAATATGGGGACCGGACCCATCTGTACCTCGGCGTGGAAGTTGGCCTGCAGCCCCATCTGGCGCGCCTCAACGCGGCCTTTGTGAACACCCTTGATTATGATTTTGTGATTGGTTCCTCCCACCTTTGTAACGGAAAGGATCCCTATTATCCAGCCTTCTACGAAGGACGATCCACGCAGGACGCCTACCGGGAATACTTCGAGTCCATTCTGGAAAATCTGAAATCCTACAGCAATTTCGATGTCTACGGCCACCTGGACTATGTGGTACGCTACGGTCCCGAACGGGATAAGGGGTACTCCTACGAGATGTACCGCGAAATTTTTGATCAAATTCTGACGAAGCTGATTGCTATGGGAAAAGGCATAGAACTCAACACTGCCGGACTGGCAAAGGGACTTCGTGAGCCGCACCCATGTGCCGGCGTCCTGAAACGCTACCGTGAACTCGGCGGCGAGATTGTCACCACCGGAAGCGACGCCCATGCGCCGGGACAGATTGCCCACGCCTTCGACCGGGCTGCCGAAATTTTGAAAGACTCCGGCTTCCGCTATTATGCCACCTATGAAAAAAGGACTCCCACTTTTCATAAATTATAAACTTTTCCGCTCCACAAACTTCCATGCTGCCAGAGGACAAAACCATGAAAGAGAAAAGGAAACCCACACGAAAAACCATCCTGAGAACATTATTTACTGTTTATGCGGTTATCAGCATCTGCCTGACCACCGCCATGATTGACCGGATGTTTTCCAGCGACTATTCCTCCATCTCGCAATGCGTCACCCTGAACGACGGTTGGAATATCACGATCAATGACCGTGCCTATCATAACGTATCTCTGGATACGTTTCGCTTTGACAGCGTAAACAAAGGAGATACCATCACCATGATACGGTCTTTCCCGGGCCGCCTGGACTGCGTGGGAAACGCGCTTTTACTGCCGGTCAGACAGACCGCAGTCAAGATTTATGTGGACGCCAATCAGATCTATCAGTATGGATGGGACAGACTGAACCAGCATAAGACCGTGGGAAGCGGTCACCTGACTGTCGAGCTCCCGGATAACTATGCGGAAAAGACGCTGAAGCTCCACCTGACCGTTGGGGAAGACAGCGCCTTTACCCGTTTTGATCCCATTCGGATCTATGAATGGAAAAACGTCTACCGGGTCATTTTGACGGAAAACAGGCTGCCCCTGTTTCTGGGCTGTGGACGTTATGCTATTACAATGCCCTCCTGATCTTTTCCATGCCTCTGTACACGATCGGTCTGCTGGAATACCTGGCGCTCTATCTGGCGCCCATCCCGCTTGTCATTTACATGCGGGAGGATGTACGCGCCCTGAACCGTCCTCTTATGTATCATTTTTACCGCGCGCTTCTCACCGTGCAGATTGCCGCCACCACCATACTGATCGGCCTGCACACTGTGGATCTGGTACACTGTGCGGCGACTTTGAAATATATGCAGGCGCTGATCGTCTGCAATCTGGTCTACTTCGTCATCGTAGAATTTATGAATCTGCACATCAGCCATCAGCTTGTCCACAAACTGTTTCTGGTGGGTATGCTCCTGCTCTCCGCCTGTGTTTTCTATGACCTGCTCTTTTATTATATGGACCGCTATCGCGGCGTGACACTGCTCCCGGTCAAGGGTGTCGCTCCCCTTGGACTGGTCATCTTTATCTTTATTCTGCTGGTTTCCTTCTATATCAATCTGACCGAAAAAATGATGCAGGAGACGGAACGCAACTCCCTGATCAGGAGCGCGTACACCGATGAGCTGACAAAGATTCACAACAGACGCTACTGTATGGAATACATGAACCGCATTATGGAAATGGAAAATCCGGACTATACCGTTTTCTGTTTTGACTTAAACAATCTGAAAGTCACAAACGACACCTACGGACATGCCAAAGGGGATCTTCTGATCAAAAGCGCCGCCGAAGTCATAGACAAAGCCTTCAGTCCTTATGGCATCGTGGCCCGGATGGGCGGCGACGAATTTATTGCCATCGCTGAGACTGGGGATCCAGAGAAAATCTCTTCCATAACAGGAGAGTTTCAGGAATGTATCCGTGAAAAAAATCTGGAGATCCCCGATCTTCATCTGTCCATCGCTTACGGGTATGCTTCCTGCAGTCCGAAAGAATATAACATAGAAAAAATCTATCAGATCGCAGACGACCGCATGTATGAGAATAAGCAGGCCCAAAAACGGTCTGGCGCTCTCACGCCTGATCGGGAGAATGCCTCACATTCCCCCAAAGCTGTCAGTCCGGCCGTCCAATGATGGTTCCACCGCCCAGCACATACCCGTCCTCGTAAAACACCACCGCCTGTCCCGGCGTGATGGCGCGGACGGGCTTTTCAAACACACACCGGATCCGGTCTTCCCCTGTCTTCTCAATCACACATCTCTCGCCTGCATGGGCGTAGCGGATCTTTGCAAGCACCTCCCTCGGCTTTTGCAGATCTTCCATCCCCATATAATTGATATGACTGCAGACAAGCGCTGTCCCGAACACCTCGTCTGCCTCACCGATCACCACCTCGTCCGTATCAGGCCTGATTTCTGTGACAAACACAGGACGCCCCATGGCCAGATTCAGGCCTTTGCGCTGTCCCACCGTGTAATGGGTAATTCCCAGATGGGAGCCCAGCACTTCACCGTCCTTCGTCACAAAATTTCCCGGTTTCGGAACGCGCTCTCCCGCCTCCCTGTCGATAAAGGCGGCATAATCGTTGTCGGGAATAAAGCAGATCTCCTGACTGTCCGGTTTATGGGCCACAAAAAGCCCGGCCTCCTGTGCCATCTGTCTGATCTCCTCTTTCGTGTAATCCCCCACCGGCATCAGGGTGCGGGCAAGCTGGTCCTGGGTCAGGCTGTACAGCGCATAGGTCTGGTCTTTTTTCGCCGTCACAGAATTTTTGACGGCATATCTGCCGTTTGCGAGCCTGAAAACCCTGGCATAGTGGCCGGTGGCGATATAATCCGCCCCGATCTCCAGACTCCTGTGCAACATGGACTCCCATTTCACATGGCGGTTGCAGGCAATGCATGGGTTGGGCGTCCTGCCCGCCAGATACTCCGCCACAAAATAATCCATCACCTTTTCCCGGAATTCCTGCCGGAAATTCATCACATAATGAGGGATATCCAGTATCTGTGCAACCCTCCTTGCATCCTCCGCCGCGCCAAAACCGCAGCAGCCGCCCTGATCAGCTGTTTCAGAGGGGCTCTCATCCTGCCAGATCTGCATGGTGACCCCCACCACGTCATAACCCTGTCTCTTTAATAAAAGTGCCGCCACCGAGGAATCCACCCCGCCGGACATCCCTACCACTACTTTTTTTTTCATCGTCATATCTCCTATCCTTTCGGCCAGTAATTCATATCCGAATACAGCTCATCCGTCAATGCTTCCATTTCCTCCTCATTTGAAAAGCGATGGGTTTCCACAAGCTCTCCCATCTCATAATAGGAAAACTCCTCCAAACAGCCTCCCTCTGTCAACTCCGACTGGTAGACCAGCTTTCTTGTACAGACATATTCCCCGTTTACGACCTCATATACTTCTACAACCTGATAGGATAATCCGGACCGCCAGTTACATACCACCCTTCTGCCGTCAAATTCGCACGAGGTAATCTGTTCCGGCAAGGAAGGAAACCAGACAAACGTTCCAGTCTCCTCCTCCCAGACAGCGGCGCGGTAATTGCCCCATTGTCCCCCGGTTCCGCCAGAATACCCTTCATGGATTAACAGATCATGTTTTCCGTCAAAATTAAGGTCGACCTCCTCCACGCGATAGGTTCCACCGGTCCCAATACATCTATGTACCATTTGTGTATAAGGGACACGCAGACACTGACAGGAAATCTCCTTTCTTTCCCACTCTCCGCTCACGGCGATATAGTAGCCCGCATTCGTGTAAACGATGTTATCCCCCTCATAATAGTAGGTATCCGGTGCGTATACCGGCTCTCCGATCTCAAAGGAGCAGCAGACCAGCCCTCCGACCCGTTCCAGGCGAAGAAACCAGAGATACCCCTCCTCCTTTTCCAAAGCCTCCTCTACCGCCCCTGCATATTCCTCTCCGGCAAGCGCGCACAGAGCCGCCTGCACGCTCTCAGTATAATCCTCTGCATTGGCAGTCTTCTCATCCATATCCGGGTAAAAAGTCGCGCTGACATAATCGCCGTCCTCCGTCATACCTTCCCAATATCCGCGAAGTACTTCTACAATCCGCCCTGCATCCAGATCCCAGCCTGTCATCTCTAAATGGATCGAACATCCCGGATATTCCGCCAGATCGCTTTCCAGTTCCTCACACCCCCGAAGGTCTTCCACCTTAAAAAAAACTTCTCCGCCGCTAAGATCATTGTAAATCTTCAGATTCTCTATTTGTGCCGATGCATCCGTATAAAACAGCATATCCTCCGGCACTTCCGCGCCGTCTTCCAGGAGGAAACGCCCCGTGATACGGTGTCCGTCCCCGTCAAAAACACCGCCAAAGGGATTCTCCTTCGTTCCAATAGAAAACAGGCTGTTGTTTCCTATCTCCACGTCTCCCCGCAGGCGGTAAGACGCCGTCGCGGCAGGCACTCCCGGTTCGATCTCCTCCCCATTCTCTATCAGGCTCTGCATCCTGCGTAACTCATAGCTGCTATCAACCAGATAGACGCCTCCCTTTTTGTGGAACCCACTCTCAAGCCACTCTTCTTCCAGAGATACGGCTCCGTCAGGCTGCGCCTGTAACCCCTCCGTTACCGCCAGGTTCTTTGCCATGGCAGCGGAAAAAACAACGGACAATTCCCCGTTTTCCACAAGCAGAGCTCTGTTTTGCGAGGCAAACCTGCCGGTTTGGATCGTTGACGCCAGAAACAGGCATACCGCCAGTCCCAATATCAGTACCGTTTTTTTATTCCACTTCATGGCGTTTTCCCTTTCTCAACAAGCCCACACTATATCGGTTTCAAAATTCTATTCTTTTCCTTTACCGCATAAACATAAAGCATATCACATACAAAAAATGGTGCATTATGACGTTTAAGAAATGGACGCATCCCCTGATAACCGGAACCCTTATTCTCACTCTGACCGGATTAGTCAGCCGCTTCATCGGCTTTTTTTACCGGGTTTTTCTCTCCAATGTATTCGGCGCGGAGGGTATGGGTATTTATCAGCTTATTTCCCCCGTACTGGCACTGTCTTTCTCCCTCACAGTGTCGGGCATCCAGACTGCCATCTCCAAGTATGTGGCAAGCGAGACGAGCACCCGCGACTACAAAAGCTCCTTCCGCACACTCTGGGCAGGTTTCCTTCTGGCCATGCTCCTGTCCGCAGTCTGTGCATCCGCGATCTACCTGTACGCAGACCAGATCGCTGTGACTTTTCTGCTGGAAGAGCGGACCGCTCCCCTGCTTCGCATCATTGCCCTCTCCATTCCCATGGCCAGTGTGCACTCCTGCATCAACGGCTACTTTTACGGCATCAGGAAAACCGCTATCCCTGCCTTTTCCCAGCTTGCGGAACAGGTCTGCCGCGTGGGCAGCGTATACCTGATTTACTTTATCTGCCAGAGACACGGCCTTACCCCTACGATCAGCTTCGCCGTAGCCGGACTTGTCATCGGGGAAAGCGCCTCCATGATCGTCTCAGTGGTGGCGATTCTGGCCCGCGCGCACCATGTATTTCCCGCCAGCCCCTACAGACGGACACCCCAGGCATTTCCTGTCCCCGTAAGACATTCGCCTGCCCTTTCGACCGTATTCTCCACATACCGACACATCTGCGGACGACTCCTGCAGCTGGCCGTCCCCCTGTCCGCCAACCGCCTGGTCATCAATCTGCTGCAGAGTGTGGAGGCCATCTATATTCCCAACCGCCTGATGGCATATGGGCTGAGCAATGCGGACGCGCTGGGCGTCTACGGCGTTCTGACCGGAATGAGCCTGCCACTTATCCTGTTTCCCTCCGCTGTCACCAACTCCATCTCCGTACTGCTTTTGCCCATCGTCTCCGAGGCGGATGCAAACGGCAATCAGGCAGCGGTAAAACGGGCCATCCTGACCTCGATCCGCAGCTGTCTGCTTCTGGGTTTTGCCTGTACCGCCATGTTTCTCCTTTTCGGAAGAGCAGCCGGCCGTCTGCTCTATGGCTCTGAGCTCGCAGGCAGCTTTATCCTGACCCTAAGCTTTCTGTGCCCTTTCATGTACATCGCCAGCATGCTAAACAGCATCCTGAACGGAATCGGCAAAACGGTTCAGACCTTCCTGTTCAGTGTGGTAAGCCTCCTGCTGCGCCTGCTGTTCGTCTTTTTTGCCATCCCCCGCTTCGGCATACAGGGATACCTGTGGGGGATGCTTGCCAGCCAGATGTTACAGACACTGCTGTGCACTGTGTCCGCGCTTCATGTCTCCCGAAAAGCGCCCGCCTCTTGCCATTCCTGAATCAATATACTATAATATAGGTGTTTTTGCCAGAAAAGTCAAAGGCCCCCGCGGCATTCGCCAAATGTCCGTGCAGACACGGCGTCTGGCTCACCGCCCGCGGAAATCAACGATTACAGAGGAGTAAAAGACATGTCTTTCCATTATGTAGCAAAATTACCGACACCTGACGAAATCCGCGCACAGTTTCCCATGCCGGAACATCTGGTACAGATCAAAAAAGAGCGCGATGCTGAGATCCGGGATGTCATCACCGGTAAAAGTAATAAATTTATCGTTATCATCGGCCCCTGCTCCGCAGACAACGAAGAGGCGGTCTGTGATTATGTAAACCGGCTTGCACGGGTCAACGAGAAAGTGAAGGACAAGCTGATCCTGATTCCCCGCATCTACACCAACAAACCCCGCACCACGGGGGAAGGTTACAAGGGAATCGTCAGCCAGCCCGACCCCGAAAAGAAACCCGACTTCACCAGCGGCCTGATCGCCATGCGCAAGATGCAAATCCGCGCCATAGAGGAAACCGGGCTGACTGCGGCGGACGAGATGCTCTATCCCGACAACTGGGGCTATGTGGAAGACATTCTCTCCTACGTGGCTATCGGCGCCCGCTCCGTGGAAGACCAGCATCACCGCATGACAGCCAGCGGCTTCGGTGTACCCGCCGGTATGAAAAACCCTACCAGCGGCACACTCTCTGTCATGCTGAACTCTATCTACGCGGCACAGCGCCCCCACGACTTCACCTACAGAGGGTATGAGGTCCGCACCGAAGGCAATCCGCTGGCCCACGCCGTCCTGCGCGGCTCTGTCAACAAGCACGGCAGAAGTATTCCGAACTATCACTACGAGGATTTAAACACTCTTTTTACCCTGTATCAGGATTACGATCTGGTCAATCCGGCCTGCGTCATCGACGCAAACCACAGCAACTCCAACAAGGAGTTTGAACAGCAGATCCGTATCGTCAAGGAAGTGATGCACAGCCGCAAGTTAAACGGCGACATCCACAATATGGTCAAGGGCGTCATGATCGAAAGCTACATCGAGGAGGGCTGCCAGAAAATCGGCGGCGGCGTCTACGGCAAGTCCATCACCGATCCCTGCCTGGGCTGGGAGGCTTCCGAAAAGCTGATTTATGATATTGCAGAATATGAATAAGGGAGAGCTGATGCTCTCCCTTTTCCATGCCCGCCGTCCGCCGGCAGCCCCTTTTTATATATAGTGGTATTTTCCCCGCTTGGCCGTCAAAAATCCGGCCGAGAGGACACAGGCGAAAATCTCTGCCGCCGTGATGGCCCACCAGATACCGTCCACACCGAAAAGAAGCGGCAGAATCAATACCGAAGCCGTCTGGAAAATCAGCGTCCGCATAAAAGATATGGCCGCCGAGACCCCGCCGTTGTTCAGGGCAGTAAAAAACGAGGAAGTAAAAATATTGAAACCTGCCAGCAGGAAGGAAAAGGCAAACAGCTGGAAGGCATGTCTGGTCAGCGCAAACAGCTCCGCGTCGTAGCCGACAAAAATCTGCGCCAGCGGTGACGCCAGTCCAAAAGCCAGAACTGTCAGGACCACACCTGCACTCCACACCAGACATAAACTTTTCCGGAACATATTTTTAAGTTCCGCCTCATTTCCCGCGCCGTAATGGAAGCTGACAATGGGCGCTGCTCCCACCGCATAGCCGATATAGATCGCCACAAAAATGAACTGCACGTACATCAGGACGCCATAGGCCGACACACCGTTCTCCCCCAGATACTTCAGCAGCTGAAAATTGTAGACCATACTTACGACGGAGGCAGAGACATTGCTCATCAGCTCGGAGGAACCGTTGGCACAGGCCTGTAGAAGCGGCCTAAGTTCCAGCCTCGTCCCTGACAGCCGCAGCAGACTGGTATTGGGACGGATAAAATAAAGCAGGGGCAGAAGGCCTCCCACGCACTGGCTTAACCCTGTCGCCAGCGCCGCTCCGGCGACGCCCCACCGGAAGACTCCCACAAAGACAGCATCCAGAATCATGTTTGTCACGCCTGCCGCCACCGTCGCCGCCAGACCAAGTTTCGGTCTCTCGGCCGCAATCAGAAAGCTCTGGAAAACGTTTTGCAGCATAAAGGCCGTGGTGAATCCGATCGTAATCCTGCCGTAAAGCACACAGTCGCCCATCATTTCCGGCGTAGCGCCAAGCAGCCCCGCAACCGGACGGATCAGAAGAAAGCCCACCCCCGACAGGACGATTCCCATGATCACGGTCAGGTAGATCATCATGGAAAAATAGCGGTTTGCCAGCTCCCTGTCATTCTGTCCCAGCACCAGAGAAACGAGCGCCGTGCCGCCGGTGCCGACCATAAATCCCATGCCGCCCAGAATCATGATAAAAGGTATGACAAGATTGATGGCTGCGAAAGCCGTCTTCCCCGCAAAATTGGATACAAAAAAGCCATCCACCACACCATAAATGGATGTAAACACCATCATAGCGATCGAAGGGAAGGTAAACCGCAGCAATTTCGCATAGGTAAAGTGGTCACTTAATTGAATCAATGTTTTTTTCATGTTCCTGCTCCTTGTAGTTTACATAACTCTATTCTCTCAAAAAGTTTCATGTTCCAATTTCCCGATTCTCACTTTAAAATCATGCAGATAGCGTTCTGTCAGTTCCAGATACTTTTCCACCTCTTCCTCCGGCCAGGAAGAAAAAATATCATTTTCAATCTCGATCATCTTTCTGGCAGTCCGATCTGACAGACGCTTCCCCTGCTCCGTAAGGCAGACTCTCTTATTTTTGGCGTCTGCGGCCTCCAGATAAACCGCTCCCTCCGCTTCCAGCTTGCGCAGGGCCGAATTGACCGTCTGCTTGCTTATGCAAAAATTGCGGCAGATATCCCGAAGCAGACAGGAATCCCCCTGATCGCAGATCGCATAGAGAATAACCATGGCGCTGTCAGATATCTTTAACTTCATATTGGTTTCATGGTAGGCCGCCTCAATCTCGCCCGCCAGATAGTTATATCGTTTCAGATCTTTGGAAGAATATGTGTTCATAAGCAGAATCCCCTGTGGTTTCTTTAGACAACAAATTGGTATGAAATCGTACCAAAGAGAGTATAGTACGATTTCATACCAAAGTCAAGAGGTTTCCTGACAAAGTCATCGCCTCCCATATTCATTGCCATAATGATATTCATGTTGTCGGAAGCCGACGAGAAGAATACCACCGGCACCTGCGAGATCTTACGGTTCTCTCCGCACCAGTAGTATCCGTTATAGAATGGAAGCCCGATATCCAGCAAAACGGGCTGTAGGGAAAAAGTGATAAACACGTCATCTAAAATGAATATTCTGTATACAGTCCCATGCCCCTTTAACAGAAGTTCATTCTACAGGAATTTACTCCGTCTATCCGCGCGGATGCGCCTTCGCGTACACCTCTCTGATATGATTATGATTCAGGTTTGCATAGATCTGCGTGGTAGAAATATCGGAGTGTCCCAGCATCTCCTGCACACTTCTTAAATCCGCGCCATTCTCCACCAGATGCGCCGCAAAGGAGTGCCGCAGTGTGTGGGGTGTGATATCCGCCTGAATATCCGCCTTCTTTGCGTAATGTTTGATCAGCTTCCAGAAACCCTGTCTGCTCATAGGCTGTCCGGAACAGTTTGCAAAAAGCACATCCGACTTTTTATTCTCAAGCATCTCTTCCCGGGTACCGTTTAAATAGCGCTCCATCGCCGTCCTTGCCGCCGCACCGAAGGGAATGATTCTCTCCTTGTTGCGGTCGCGGCAGAGGATAAAACTCATCTGCATATTGATATCGGAAAGGGTCAGCGTGATCAGCTCCGTCACCCGGATTCCCGTGGCATAGAGCAGCTCTAACATAGCTTTGTCACGGATCTCTTTAGGACTGTCTCCCGAGGGCTGGTCCAGAAGACGCACCACCTCATCGGGCGTCATGATTTCCGGCGCCTTTTTTTCGATCTTAGGGGCTTTGAGCTTATCGGAGATATCCTCCTCCACCAGCCCCTCCTGCACCATATAGTGATAGAACGCCTTCAGGGACGCAATGTTGCGGGAGACGGTAGCCGCCGCAAACTTATTGTCCTCCAGGTACTTCACATAGTCCGCCAGATCCTGCGCCGTCACATCCCTGACCTCATGGATATCCCTTGAAGCCATAAAATGCAGTACCTTCTCCAAATCTCTTCTGTAAGACATCTCCGTATTGCCGGAGGTATTCTTCACATTATGTAAATACGCGATAAATGCGCCGATCTCTTTTTCCATTTGCCCGGAAGCCCTTCCCTGTGCATTCTCTTTATGTAAATCAAAACACTGTCTGAGTTCCATTATAATCAGAAATTTTTAGAAAAGCAAATGGATTTTTCCTAGAATTTATGGGCATTTGCGCCATTTTTAAACCAAGGCACAACATATCGTCCGCATATGATTTTATGTCTACTATATCTTGAAAAAAAGAACAAAAAAATTTTTTTAAAAGATTTTCAGAACAAAATGCAGAATCCCAGGATTGACATAACTCTCCAACAGGCATCCGATTATGACAACCGCCGCAATTCCAACCATCTGCGTGCCTTTTTTCAGGTAAAAATGACGGCTGAACCGCTCATATCCCTCCAACTGTGTCCTTGGCGCATAGAGCGTCTGATTGACGTCCGCCGCCCAGAGAAAAAGGCCGATATAAGCCGGTACCAACAAGATGGCCTGCGGAAACAGCACGCCTGCCATAAACAGCAGTCCCCTGATCCCGTACCTGACAACCGCCACGGACAGAAGGCACCCCGCCGCCAGTCCCGTATAGCAGATATAAGCGCCGAGAACCGGCATTCCCACGATGGTAGTGGATACAAGACCCAAAACACAGACCGCCGAAAGCCTGTGCTTCAAAATATATCCCACAAGGCTCTCTCCCGCCGGCCTGCTGTTTTTCAACCGGCTCATCATATCCGTGCCCAAAAGGTCACCGTTACTGATCCATGTCTCATGCCCCAGATTTACAATCAAAATTCCCAAAAAGAAACCGATCATAAACAGATATGACATATGATAGCCATTCTTTATCCGAAACTGTCTGCGCAATAAAAATACACCGCCTCTGCCCAAATTCATTTGCCATCAGGTATTGCTTTTCCTAATGTATATGCGCGCGAAGCGGTGTACATGCATTTGTTATCGTCTGTCTTTCCTATTCCCGGCGTAATTTTTTATCATACGCCAATATGGAAGATACCGTTTTCCCGTCCTGAATCTTACAGTCAAAAATCATCTGTACCAGTTCGTCCAGGTCATGGCTTTCCACGTTTAAAAATTCATCTTCATCGAGATGCTGTTTCCCCGGTTTCAAATCTGTCGCCAGATAGACGTCTATCTTCTCGTTACAAAAGGCCACTGTCGTGCGCAGAGACAAAAGAAGCTCAAGTTTGCCCGCCACATAGCCGGTCTCTTCCTCCAGCTCTCTGGCCGCGGCAACGTCTGTAGGTTCATCCACACTGTTTAAACCTCCCGCCGGAATCTCCAGCGTTTCTCTGTCCAGCGCGTTCCTGTACTGACGCACCATCAAAAGTTTTCCGTCCTCCTTCACAGCCACAACAGCCGCAGCCCCCTTGTGATCGATCAGATCCCACTTGGCGATGTTGCCGTTGGCAACACGGATCGTATCCTGATAATAGTCAATGATCGCTCCCTTGTATACCAGTTCCCTGCCCAAACGTTCGTAATTTTTCTCCGCCATTTTACCTTCGTCCCTTTCCCCAAAACCAAACATCCTCACGTCAGTTCCATTCTCTTTTCAGGCTGTCTCGGCAACCGCCTCCTGCAGCAGCTTCTCCACACTGACTAACTTCACGCACAGCACAAACACATCTGTTGCCTGAGCCATCTCCTCCGCTGTGGGATAGGTGGGCGCAATGCGGATATTGCTGTCTTTCGGGTCTTTCCCATAAGGGAAGGTTGCACCCGCGCCGGTCAGAACCACACCAAGCTCCTTACACTTTGCCACGATCTCCTTTGCACAGCCATCCATAGCTTCGAAGGAGATGAAATAGCCGCCGAGCGGTTTTGTCCACTCACCGATTTCCAGTCCGCCGAGTTCTTTCTCGAGAACTGAGAGTACCGCCTCAAACTTGGGACGGATGATATCCGCATGCTTTTTCATATGAGAATGCATGCCCTCCAGATTCTTGAAAAATCTGGCATGGCGAAGCTGATTCACCTTGTCATAACCGATCGTCCGCAGTGTCAGGGTTTTCCTGATATCCTCCAGATTAGCCGGGGAGGACGCCATGGCCGCTATACCTGCGCCGGAGAACGAAATCTTAGAGGTGGAGCAGAATTCATATACCATATCCGGGTTTCCGGCCTTCTCACACTCGCCCAGTATCTCCAGAAGCGTATCCTGTCTGTCCTCGTATAAATGATGTACTGCATAAGCGTTATCCCAATAAATCCGGAAATCTTTCGCTGCAGGTTTAAGCGCCGCAAATCTTCTCACTGTCTCATCCGAATAAGTGATCCCCTGCGGATTGGAATACTTGGGCACACACCAGATTCCCTTCACCGCCTCATCATTGGACACGTATTTCTCCACCAGATCCATATCCGGGCCGTCAGGGGTCATTGGAATCGTTATCATCTCAATACCGAAATGCTCCGTAATTGCAAAATGTCTGTCATAGCCCGGCACCGGACATAAAAATTTCACCTTATCCAGTTTACACCAGGGTGTAGAACCCATAACGCCATGGGTTACAGAACGTGAAACCATATCGTACATGATTGAAAGACTGGAATTACCAAATACAATTACATTTTCCGCCGGGACATCCATCACATCCGCCATCAGATGCTTCGCCTCTGTGATACCGGTCAAAAGTCCATAGTTTCTGGAATCAAGGCCCTCCATGGACATCATATCCGAACTGGAATTTAAGGCGTCCAAAAGCCCCATTCCCATATCGAGCTGAGCCGGTTCCGGCTTCCCTCTGGACATGTCAAGCTGTAACCCCTTTCCCCTGGCATCTGCGAACTGCTTTTCAAGTTCCGCCTTCTGCGCTGTGAGTTCTTTCCTGGTCATCGCTTTGTACGCTTTCATTTTTACTATTATGCTCCTTTCTCAGCATTTCGTTTTGTTGAATCATTGAATAATTGTATACAATCATACACCGCTATCTATTCTACTATAAGTATTCCATTTTCTCAAGTATACAGATGAGATAATTTTATAGGATTTCCAGGCCAATTTATGGTAAAAATGCAACAAAAAAACCGTCGCCCGGCAGCGACGATTCAGAGAATGCCCCGCATTCTCCTTAAATGGTTTACACTGTTGCAATTTTCTATAGAATAACAAAGAAACCCCGCAGAATACTCTGCGGGGTCTTTCACACTATTTCGCATAGTCTATGACACGGCTCTCGCGAATCACATTTACCTTGATCTGTCCTGGATACTCCAATTCTGCCTCTATCTGCTTGGAAATATCCCTCGCGAGCAGCACCATATCAGAATCACTGATCTGTTCCGGAACTACCATTACACGAATCTCTCTACCTGCCTGAATAGCAAAAGATTTATCCACACCTTTGAAATTGTTTGTGATGTCTTCCAATTGTTTTAATCTTGTTGTATATGTTTCTAATGTCTCTCTTCTCGCACCCGGTCTCGCAGCAGAAATGGTGTCTGCAGCCTGTACCAGACATGCAATCAATGTCTGCGGCTCCACATCTCCATGATGGGATTCCACCGCATTGATAACCACCGGACCCTCCTTATACTTTCTGCAAAGCTCTACGCCCAGCTGGATATGGGATCCTTCCATCTCATGATCCACCGCTTTACCGATATCGTGCAGCAGTCCCGCACGCTTCGCCATCCTGACATCCAATCCCATCTCTGCCGCAAGCAGACCAGACAACTGCGCCACCTCAATGGAATGCTTGAGGGCGTTCTGTCCATAGCTGGTTCTGAACTTCATCTTACCAAGCAGTCTCACCAGCTCCGGATGGATCCCATGTACACCGACCTCGAGGGTGGCCGCTTCGCCCTCCTCTTTGATCATGACTTCAACTTCCTTTTGCGCCTTCTCGACCATCTCCTCAATTCTGGCCGGATGAATACGTCCGTCCACAATGAGCTTCTCGAGTGCGATCCTCGCAACTTCCCTTCGGATCGGGTCAAAACCAGACAGGATAACTGCTTCGGGCGTATCGTCAATGATCAAATCCACGCCAGTCATCGTCTCGAGCGTTCTGATATTCCGTCCCTCTCTGCCGATGATTCTGCCCTTCATTTCATCATTTGGAAGCTGTACCACAGAAATCGTAGTCTCGGACACATGGTCTGCCGCACATTTCTGAATGGCTGTAACCACGTACTCCTTCGCCTTCTTGTCCGCTTCCTCTTTCGCCCTGCTCTCCATCTCCTTGACCATGACAGCAGTTTCGTGTTTTACTTCATCTTCAACAATTTTCAACAGATAATCTTTTGCCTGTTCGGAGGTTAATCCTGAGATTCGTTCCAGTTCCTGTAATCTTTGTTCGCTCAGTTTGGAAATTTCTTCACGCTGCTTGGCAAGAGCTTCTTCCTTCTCCGCCAGGCTCGCTTCCTTCTTCTCAATAGCGTCCGCTTTCTTGTCGATGTTCTCTTCCTTCTGCTGCACACGACGCTCATAACGCTGCGCTTCGGCACGTCGTTCCTTGATCTCCTTGTCCAACTCATTTTTTGTGCGGATGGACTCTTCTTTGACCTCAAGTAATGACTCGCGTTTCTTCGTCTCAGCAGTCTTGAGAGCTTCGTCAATAATCTCCCTGGCTTTCTCGTCCGCATTGCCAAGTTTTGCTTCCACCATCTTTTTCTGATAGTTGGTTGCAAGCAATGCAGCTACAGGCACAGCGATCACCAGTGTGACGACTATTGCTACCACAACTTGCCACATTACAGGAGCACCTCCTTATTTAGTTTTCATTGTACATTACCAAATCTATTGACGGCTGTCACTTCTCATTCCCAACAGCCCGATAGCCAGCAAAACTACAACAACATAATTCTATACTGAAATTTATGTTATGTCAAGCAAAAGAGCTCCGTTAATCGCTTCACAATGAAAACCTCGGCGGTATAGAAATGCGTACATTCTCTGTTTTTCCTGCCTTGTGGCTGTTTTGGGGTCATATTTTTTCTTTTCCAGCAGACTGCGGATCATGGCGCCTTCATCCTGTCTCGTCCCCTGTTCTTCCAATGCTTCAAAAGCGGCACAAATCATATCCTTACTGATCCCTTTCCGCAGCAAATCCTGCTCCATGCGTGTCCTGCTCTTCCTGTCCAGATTATAGGAAATAAAGTCCTCCGCGTAACGGCGGTCGTCCACATAGCCATAGGATTTCACATAGGCAAGCGCTTCTTCGATACAGTCCTCCGGATAATCACCGCTTCTAAGCTTCTCCCGCAGGCCGCTTTCCGTGTAATCCCTGCTCTGCAACAGATTCATGGCCCGCCGCTTCGCGCGTCCGGGCAGGATCTCCTCCTGAATTTCCCGCAGGCTCTCCTCCGGAAGTGGCTCTCCTTCCCTGATCCCGAGCCGCTTCATCTCTCCCTTATACAGCACAAAGGCAGGTTTTTCTTCTATATAAATTCGGCAGCGGCCTTTGGTAATACCGCTGATCTGCGTTACAATCATAGTTCTCTCCGCTCACCGCATCTTCTCAGGCTTTTCCTGTCTCTTCACTGTCATTCCTTGCTCTTTGCAGCCTTTCCCCCGGCCTTTCCCTCGGTTTTGGCATCAGCATTACTCTCTGCGGCCGGTACTTCCGCCGCAGGACCCGCTTCCAAATTAAAGAGTTCCCTGACCTTTCTCTCCACCTCGGCGCAGATCTGCGGATTATCCTTCAGATACTGCTTCGCGTTCTCTCTTCCCTGTCCGATCTTACTACTCTCGTAAGCGTACCATGCGCCGCTCTTGTTGATAATATTATTCTCCGCAGCCAGATCCAGAATATCGCCCTCTGTGGAAATGCCCTCGCCAAACATAATGTCAAACTCCGCCTCTCTGAACGGCGGCGCAACTTTATTCTTTACCACCTTAACACGGGTTCTGTTACCGATCACCTCGCCGCCCTGTTTAAGCGCCTCGATCCTTCTCACGTCCAGTCTCACGGAGGAATAGAACTTCAGCGCACGGCCGCCTGTAGTGGTCTCCGGATTTCCGAACATAACGCCCACCTTCTCACGCAGCTGGTTGATAAAAATAACAGTGCAGTTGGACTTGCTGATCACCGCCGTAAGTTTCCTGAGCGCCTGAGACATCAGTCTGGCCTGCAGGCCCACATGGCTGTCTCCCATATCACCGTCAATCTCCGCCTTTGGCACCAACGCTGCCACTGAGTCCACTACTATGATATCCACAGCCCCCGAGCGCACCATCATCTCTGTGATCTCCAACGCCTGCTCACCGCAGTCCGGCTGGGAAATATAAAGATTATCAATATCTACACCTATATTTTTCGCATAGACAGGATCAAGTGCGTGCTCGGCGTCAATAAATCCTGCAATACCGCCCCTTTTCTGCACCTCTGCGATCATATGTAAAGTAACCGTGGTCTTACCGCTGGACTCAGGTCCGTAAATCTCGACCACCCTGCCTTTCGGAATGCCGCCAAGTCCCAATGCAATATCCAGGCTCAGCGATCCTGTCGGGATTGTCTCTACATTCATCTGCACGGAGGGATCACCCAGCTTCATAACGGCTCCTTTTCCGTACTGTCTCTCTATCTGCCCAAGGGCCGCATCCAACGCTTTTAATCTGTCATCTCTTTCCATAATTCTGCTCTCCTTTTCAGAACACCTGTTCTTATCATAGGATAAAACAGATGTTCGATTTTGTCAACTTCAAATTTGATAAAACGATCCTATCATATTTCCTGTCCCATAAATGACACTCTGACCTCCCTTCCGTTCGCGCCTGCTTTTCTGCTGCTATGAAAATAATGGAAATCGTGGCGAAATGCCGGACATGCGTATGCATACAGATTCCACTTTCTCGGATGTAATCAGTTTATCAGAGAAGCAGACTGTCTGCAAGAAGTTTCTGCAACAAAATCTCATCTGGCAATAACGGGCAGCCTTGCCCCCATCCTGCACAGCAGCTCATTACTTATGCTCCCGGAAGTATCCGCGACGGCAGAGACAGACAATGCATCATATCCTTCCGCGCCTGCCAGCGTTGCTATGTCACCCACAGACACCCCTTCTGCGCCTGTGATATCCACGGTCAACTGATCCATGCAGATACGTCCCACAACAGGCACAACATACTGATTGATCAGTACACTGCCTTTTCCATCAGACAAATTTCTCGGAAAACCGTCTCCATACCCGATTGGCAGCACGGCGATCCGAGTATCACGACCGGCTGTAAAGCTCCTGCCATATCCAACGCTCCCGCCTGCTGCCACTTCCCTGATTAACGCCACCCGGCTCTTCAGAGAAAACACCGGCCGCAGATCAGGTTGCAAAACGGTGTCATCATCCGGGGAACTGAGAACTCCATACAGGGCTATGCCGGCCCTCACATAATCACAGGCAAGATCGGGATAATTCAAAAGTCCGTAGCTGCTCTGGATATGCAGTTTGGGCAGGATGATCCCACTGTCCCGCAAAGCGTCTGTCATTGTATAAAAACTGTCAATCTGTCCTCTGGTAAATGCAATGTCGTCCGGATGCCTGCTGTCTGCGCAGGAAAGATGGGTAAACATCCCGCATATGCTGATGTTTTCCATGAAAAAGAGTTTCCGAACCGCAGACAGCTCCCCGCTTGCTATCCCAAGCCTGTGCATACCTGTATCTATTTTGATGTGTGCCTTTACGGCAATGCCCTGATGATTCAACGCTTCTGCATATGCAAGACTGATCAGAGTCTGCATCAGGTCGTATTCCTTCAGTTCGGCCGCCCGCCCCACATCTGTATACCCAAGTATCAGTATCTCCCCACAGACGCCGCCTTCTCTCAGGGCTATGCCCTCATCAGCCGTGGCAACGGCAAATGCCCGGACGCCCACCTCGTTAAGACAGGAAGCAGTCTGTACAGCTCCATGCCCGTAAGCCTGCGCTTTCACAACAGCCATCAGTTCACATCCCGGCTGCATGGCTTTTTTCAGGGTCTCTGCATTGTGACGCAGATTCCCCATATCTACCTCAATCCATGCGCGTCCTGTTTTAAATGCTGCATCCTTCATTTTTCTGTTTTTCTCCTATCACGCGTACCGCCTGTGAAACAACCGTGCATCCGTCCGGAATATCCGTGTTTACCACTGCGCCAGCGCCTACTTTCACATGGCTGCCGATTTTTACTCCCCCAATAATGACCGCGCCTGCGCCAATCAGACAATGATCCCCTATGACAGGCGCTTTCCTGTTCACTTCTCCAATCGTTACATTCTGGTAAATCCAGCAGTTTTCCCCAATCTCCGCATACCTTGAAATAAAAATCCCATGCAGCCCGTGCGGAAGTGTCAGATTCTCTTTTATTACCGTATCCGGGCCGATATATCCTCCGTGCCGGTGGGCGCACCGGCTCATCATAAATGTGAGTACGTCATGCCAAAGCCCCTCGCCCGTCTCTTTCTGCCATCTGTACAGCCGCCAGAAACAGTGCAGGTTATTTCCCCTTGAATACTCGATAATCCTTCTTCTGATACGCATAGTGTCCTCCTTCCCATCACAGATATAAACCTGTCAGTCTGTCCAGCATTTCCGGAAAAGACAGTCCGATTCCCTTCATCATGTTAGGATAACGGCTATGGGCGGTAAAGCCGGGGATGGTGTTCACCTCATTAAATACAATTTCTCCGGACGGTGTATAAAACATATCCACCCTTGCAAACCCCGAACACCCCAAAGCCCTGTAGATCGTTACCGCCGCTTCCTGTATCCGTTTTTCTTCCGCCGCCCCTACCCTTGCGGGCATGTAAATTTTTGAGGATTTAAACGTATACTTCTCTGTATAATCAAAGAAGCCTCCCGACAATTCAATTTCGTCAATCCTTCCGACAGTCAGCGCGTCAGTGCCAAGCACGGCACAGCCCACTTCAAACCCCTTTACTTCCTCCTCGACAATGACTTCCATGTCATGATCAAATGCCAGCCCTATGGCGGCGTCCAGCTGCGCCTCTTCCGTCACCCTTGTGATCCCGAAGGATGAACCTGCACGGAGCGGCTTTACAAAAAGCGGATAAGTTAATCTTTCCCTAATCTCCTCCAACGCCGCCTCTGTGCCGGAATCTTTGAAAGTTACGGCTTCTGGAACCGATATTCCCGTAAGACTGACCAGCTTATGCGCCCGGTTTTTATCCATGCAGATTGCTGAAGAAAGCGTATCACAGCCGACAACAGGGATTCCCGCCAGTGCAAACAGTCCCTGCAGTGTACCGTCTTCACCATTCCTGCCATGCAGTACAGGAAATATCAGGTCTGCGTTTACGACCCGCCATCTTTCCCCCTCAAACTCTAAAAATCCTTTCAGCGAACGACTCTGGGAAACAACGACAGGATACAGGTTTCCGCGGTCTTCAAACCATGTATTACTACTTATCTTCTTCCTTTTTCCTGTGTAATGATACCATTCCCCGCCTCTGGTGATCCCGACCGGAAAAATATCAAATTTATCCGTATTGATATTTTCCAGAACAGCGTATGCCGATTGCAGCGACACCTCATATTCCGGGGAATTGCCTCCAAAAATAACGGCTATCCTTTTTTTATCCATTCTCTGCACCGCCTTCCTGTGATTTTATCCCCTCCGGAAGCCTGTAAGCGATCTCACATCGGTTGACATACAGTTCGGTTTCTGTCTGCTTTCCAGTCGCTTTATCCGTTTGCCTGCGGCAGACGGGAGCAACCTGATACATTTTACCGCCTTCTTTCCTGTAAGAAACGGACGGATTGAATACGGAATATGCAAAGCCCGCCGCTTTTGGGGATAAAATGCGCCCATGCATATATTCCTCATCAAAACTGACCTCTATCTGAAATGTATGCTCTGTCTCATTTCGCACTTTCAGGTCAAGCCAGCCTTCACTCACCGCCGCGTCCGTCCCACAGGGAAAATCTTTTGAGGTTGACGGGAACGTCTTAACTGCGTGTCCGTGCCGTTCAACAACCGTCAAAGGCGTATGCAGGAACATCCAGAAAAGCGTATCACTCAACATACACAGGCCCCCGCCATAAGACGCAACCGTTTTTCCGTCAACAAGGTTTAATCCATCCCTGTATTTTTCCTCCCGGTCTGCCCATCTTACAAGCTGCCAGAAGGAGAAGGTTTCACCCGGCCCAATCAAAACCCGGTTAAGCGTCCTGGCTGCAAGCTTGAGATTGTGAACCTTGTTGATCTGGTACTGCATATCAAACCCGCTGTTTTCATTCAGCATGGGTATCGAAGTTTGAAATACCATGCAGGGCAATGGCCCGTCAGCTATCCTTTTTGCATACCGGTGTCCGTCTCTTTGCATCTGATAATAAAAAAATTTCTTTCTCTGCCATCTACGGAGGGGAAGCATAAAAGGAAATATCTGTGTCAGCCTTCTTCTTGACATGTAAACGACTCCTCTCTTTTTCGTACTAAGCAAAAGCACTCCTGCTTCTGGTACTATGATTGTACCAATAACAGGAGTGCAGTTTATTCGTTTACACACAAAGTATTCTGCTGATTTTCTGCGGAATTTCTTACAATTTACCTACGAAATCGGTAATGTGACTTTAAATGCAACCGTCTCATTTTCGCTTCTTGCCGTAATTGTCCCGTTATGAAGCTCAATGATCTGTTTTGCAATGGCAAGGCCCAGGCCCGCGCCGCCGCTGTTTGTACTTCTGGAAACATCAAGCCTGTAGAACTGTTCAAATATCCGTTCCAGCTTTTCCTCCGGAATGGTATCTGCGTGGTTTGTAAAAGTAATTTCCACGTTTTCTCCCTGTCCGGCTGCTGCAATGTCTATGTGGGTGCCCTCAAAACTGTAGGTAACTGCATTTTTCAGGATATTATCAAAGGCGCGCTGAATTTTATCTGCATCGCACCTGATCGTCATATCCTCCGGAACCATGAGATTACAGTTCAGGTTCTTCTCATGAAGCATCGGCTGAAATTCATACAGGAGCATTTCAAGCAGGCGCGTCAGGCTTATCCTGCTGTACTGGAGCGTTATGTTCGACAGGTTGAACTTTGCTATTTCAAAAAACTCATTGATCAGTTCTTCCAGACGCTCTGCCTTATCCAGTGAAACAGAAAGATATTTTTGTCTCAGTTCCTCAGATATCTGCCTCTCATCGCACAGCAGATTCAGATAACCTATAACGGAAGCAAGGGGCGTTTTCAGATCATGCGCCAGATACATGACCATGTCATTTTTTTGCTGCTCCGCCAGCTTCATGTCAAGTTTCTGTCTTTCAAGAGCATGCTTTATTGTATTTATCCTCTTTTCCGTAGCTGCCAGCTCCGGCGGCAGGGATACCTCCCCTGTACTTTCCCTCCCAATATCCTCAATCCCATGATTGATCTTAATAAAATATTCTACAAACCAGTTTAGGTAGATGCGGAATACAGCCAAAAACACCAGCACCATTCCAACCACAAATACCAGTTCTATATAGTTTCGGAATGTCCATTGATACAAAGTTTTTGCCGCACCATAATCCAACCCGAAAATCTTCTGGTTCACTGACACAATCCAATCCGCAAACCTGCCTTTCAAAAAAAGGGAATACAAAAGATAAATACACCCGGCGGCAATAGCGGCCATCCATACGGTACGGAAAAAAATCTTCGCCTTAAACTGTCTGAAATCGTCCCTTTTCCTCAACGCTCTATTTTTCAATGGTATATCCAACTCCCCACACATTTACGATAAATTTCGGTTTCTTTGCCGACTCGTTGAGCTTCTCCCGCAGTCGGCCTATATGGGCCATAACCGTATTGTTATGATTCAGGAATTTTTCACCCCAAACCGCCTCGAATAATTCCTCCGATGGAACTACCGTGCCCTGATGTTCGCACAAATACCACAGAATCCCGAACTCAATAGGTGTAAGCTGCAATTCTCTCCCATACAGATAACACTTATGGGTATCCTTGTTGATCATCAGTCCCCGGATGTCGTGTTCGCTGGTTTCAGCAGTTTTTTTCCCGGCAAGGCTATTATAACGCATATACCTGCGCAGCTGGGTTTTTACTCTGGCTGCTACCTCTAACGGATTAAAGGGCTTTGTTATATAGTCGTCCGCGCCGATGGTCAGGCCCATGATCTTATCCCCATCCCCCGCTTTTGCCGTAAGGATTATGATGGGATAATAAAACTTTTCCCTGATCTTCTGGCAGATTCGGAAACCATCTATATCGGGCAGCATCACATCTATGACAGCTAAATCCAACTCTGTTTCTTCAATACACTTCAGGGCGTCCATGCCATTGTAGCACTTATATACCGTATAGCCGTCATTTTTCAGGTAGACTTCAATCAAATCTGCGATTTCTTTTTCATCATCGACTATTAAAATACTTTCATTCATATCGACACCTGCATTTCTTAATCGGATTTTGGATTGCACAAGGCAGAGTCATAGAGTCCGGAATGTAAAAAAGCGCCAGCATCCGCAAATGTCAGCGCCCTTCCGTTTCCCGCCTTATTCAAAATACTTTTAAATACTGCTCGTACTCCTCATAGGTGACCGTCACCCAGCCCTCCTCATAGTTAAACCCGATCTCCATACCCTTTGGCGTATAGAACACAATCAGGCTGCTGGAATTCAGGTAGCTCGTGATCTGCTGGTCCGGCATATAGGTAAGGTAATCGATCTCGCCGTTCTGCTCATCGCTCCTTGTGCGGAAATCCACAGAAAACTCATCATCGATCGTGAGCATGTCTTCATTATCCAAAACAACGCCGTTCTTCATATCGACATTTATGCTGACCAGCTCGACGCTTCCACCCAGATCCGTATAGATTCTCTCGTCATAGACAATGCTCAGCTTATCCTCGTCCATATAAGCCACATAGGCCTCGAACACAGCCTCGAAATAGGCATCTTCATTCTCTTTCACATGAGACTCGTACTCCTGTTCAAAGAACTCGCTGACCCTGCTTACTTCTTTCTGGATTTCCTCGTTGATCGTGCCGAGATTTGTCACGTCTTCTCCCAGAACCACCGGCATGGACGCCGAAATGTAAACATTCTCATAGTCTGTCTCGTACTCCTGATAGCTGAACTCCACGCCGTAGCTCAGATCATCCCTGATTTCGTCGTGGAGGGTATAATACTGGTCGTTGTCATAATCATAACCGTAATCGTCGTCATAACCGCCGAAATAATCGTCATAATCATAATCGTAGTCATAATCATAATCGTAGTCATAATCATCATAAAGATAATCGTCGACTTCGTAATCATAATCATCGTCAAATTCGTACACATCCCGCCGTAAATCCTGCTTTTCTTGTTCGGAAAGCATATTTACCACTTTGTTCGCCAACGCAAAAACAGCAATCAGAAAAAGAATGACAATCGCGACCACAATGCCCACAATCAATCCCGCATGCTGCTTTTTCTGCGGCATCGCATAGGGACTGTAAGGATTGTCGAAGGGAGGCTGCCCACCGGTGGGAGGCTGCCCGCCAAAACCCCCGCTCTGCTGGTATGGATTCCCGTAGGGAGGCTGACTGTCGTAACTGCTGCCCTGCTGTCCGTTCCCATAAGAAGACTGACTGCCGTATACGCTGCCCTGCTGTCCGTTCCCGTAAGAAGACTGGCTGCCGTATGCGCTGCCCTGCTGTCCGTTCCCGTAAGAAGACTGGCTGTCATAGCCGCTCTCCTGCTGTCCGTTCCCGTAAGAAGACTGGCTGTCATAACCGCTGTCCTGCTGTCCATTCCCATAAGAAGACTGGCCGCCATATGTACCGCCCTGCTGATACGGATTCCCGTAAGGCGTCTGGCCGCCGTATGTGCCGCCCTGCTGTCCGCTTCCGTAAGGCACCTGGCCGCCGTATGTGCCGCCCTGCTGATACGGACTCCCGTAAGGTGTCTGGCCGCCGTATGTGCTTCCCTGCTGATACGGACTCCCGTAAGGTGTCTGGCCGCCGTATGCGCTTCCCTGCTGATACGGACTCCCGTAAGGCGTCTGGCCGCCGTATGCGCTGCCCTGCTGATACGGATTCCCGTAAGGCATCTGGCCGCCGTATGTGCCGCCCTGCTGTCCGCTTCCGTAAGGCACCTGGCCGCCATAGTTCGGATAGGGATTGGGATTTTCCGGCTGCTTTCCCGAAAAGAGACCATGTGTATCCACCACTTCCACAGAAGCTGTTTCCTCCACTGTCTCCACAACCTCCGGTGTGGTATAAATATCCGCACTGCTCTCAGAGACATAGGGGTCGGTGTAAGACTCCTGCTCTTCCACCATATTGTCGGATCTGTTATTGTCAGGTTCGTTCATTGTTTTCTCCTCACTTTTGCTTGCCGCCGAAGGTTACCTCGCTGTAATACTGCAGGATACACTCCCGCATCAAAGACAATGCCGCCGCCACTGTGCTTTCCCTGATTTTCTCGCGGCTGCCGTGAAAACGGCATTCCTTCACAGTAATCCTTCCGCACACGTTACAGCCGATATAAACCAGCCCCACAGGCTTTTCCGCCGTACCACCGTCAGGTCCTGCGATGCCGGTCGTGGAAACGCTCACGTCAGTTCTCGCAAGAGCCGCTGATGTCTTTGCCATTTCTCTGGCAATCTGTTCACTGACTGCGCCGTGCTTTAACAGAATATTCTTTTTGATTCCCAGAAGCCTGCGCTTGGACTTATTGGAATAAGTCACGTAGCCGGACTTAAAGACCTCCGACACACCGGGCACATTGATCAGTCTGGCAGAAAGCATGCCGCCTGTGCAGGACTCTACCGTACAGGCCGTAAGTTTATTTGCCATAAGCAGATCTACCACGGCCCTCTCCAATGTCACGTCATTATCCGTGGTGTAGACATGGTTGCCGAAGCGCCCCTTTAACTCTTTCACCACGGGCTTAACCAGTTTCTTCGCCTCTTTCTCATCGGAAGCCGTGGCTGTCACCCGAAGATGCACCTCCCCGGTCTTCGCATACGTCGCAATGGTTGGATTACTCTGGACTTCAACCAGATCTTCCACCATACTCTCCGCCTTGCTCTCCCCCACCCCGCAGATTTTCACGGTCTGGGAATAAATCACCCCGGACTGGAGTTCTGCCAGATAAGGCATAATGGACCGCTCAAACATGGGAATCAGTTCCCCCGGAGGTCCCGGCATCAATACCACATGTCTGCCGTTCTCCGCCATAATAATGCCCGGCGCCGTTCCGCCCGGATTGTCCACTACGATGCATCCTTCCGGCACCATGGCCTGTTTCCAGTTATTCTCCGTAATCTCCAGCTTTCTCTCCGAAAAAAACTGCCGGATCGCTTCCCTGGACGGCTCATGCAGATAAAGCTCCTTCCCGAAAACCCGCGCCGCCACTTCCTTGGTCAGGTCATCCTGGGTAGGGCCGAGCCCGCCGGACAGGAGAATGATATCCGACCGGGAGAGCGCCAGCTTCAACGTTTCAGCAAGCCTCTCCTCATTGTCTCCGACCACATCCTGATGATAGCAGGAAAGCCCAAGCGCCGCACACTTTTCTGCCAGATAGGCCGCATTCGTATTCACGATGTTTCCCAATAGTATCTCTGTACCCACTGCAATAATCTCAACTGTCATAGTCTCATCATCCCTCTTTGTGTATAAGAAAAACATCTGTTATTTATTTGGTGCCTGCCCCTGCTTTCCTGTATCCTTCATCACACCCTTATTCTTTATCAGGTAATCTGCCAGTGAAATTACCGTCAGTGCCAGCGCAATCCACATCACCGCCTGGGTGACAAAACGAAGCGGTGAAAGATCGGCAATCATCAGGCAGATCATGACAATCTGGAAAGTCGTCTTAAACTTTCCCCAATAGCTCGCCGCGATGACCACTCCATTGTCAGAGGCCACCAGACGGAAACCACTGATAATGAACTCCCTCGCAATAATCACAATCACGATCCAGGAGGGAATCCGGTTAAGCTCGATCAGACAGATCAGGGCCGAGCAGACAAGCAGCTTATCCGCCAACGGATCCATAAATTTCCCGAAATTGGTCACCAGATCATACTTCCTTGCAATATGGCCGTCCAAAAAATCCGTCAGGCTGGCAATGATAAAAATCGCCAGCGCGATCCACTTATCGTATGCCGTAACAGGAACCAGTAAAAAGAGTACAAAAAAAGGAATCAATATTACTCGAAAAATTGTCAGTTTATTCGGCAGATTCATCTTCCAATTCTCCCATCAAATCATACTCGTTGGAGCCCGTGACCCGAACCCGGACGAAGTCTCCTGTCATAAGCTCCCTGTCCGTGTGCACAAACAAAAATCCGTCCACATCCGGCGCGTCCTTGTAGGTTCTCGCCACATAGACCTCCTCGTCCGCCACCTTTCCCTCAATCATGGCGTCCACGCTTCGTCCCTCCATAGCGGCTGCGGCATCAAAAGCAATCTCCTGCTGCAGAGCCATCAGCTCATCCAGCCTCCTCTGCTTTTGCCCGTCAGAAACCTGCTCAGGCATTTCGGCCGCCGGCGTATCCTCCTCCTGCGAGTAGGGGAAAACGCCCAGCCTGTCAAAGGCCATCTCCTCCACGAAGTCCATAAGTTCCCCGTGATCCTGCTCTGTCTCTCCCGGAAATCCCGTAATCAGTGTGGTTCGAAGACAGATATCGGGGATCTCCCGCCGCAGTTTATTGACCACATCAGTCAGTTCTTTTTTATCCGTCCGCCTTCCCATCCGTCTCAGGACAGCGTCGGAGGCGTGCTGAATCGGTATGTCCAGGTAATGACATATCTTTTCTTCTTCCCTGATCACCTGTATCAGCGCATCGTCTATCTCCTCAGGATAGCAGTACATCACTCTGATCCACACAAGTCCCTCTATCCGGCAAAGCCTGCGCAAAAGTTCCGGCAATGCCTTATGTCCATAGAGATCCTGCCCGTAGACCGTGGTCTCCTGCGCCACCAGAATCAGTTCTTTCACTCCCTGCGATGCAAGCGTCAAAGCCTCCCGCAGCAGACTGTCCATGGGCACGCTCCTGTAAGAGCCCCGCACCTTCGGGATAATGCAGTAAGTGCAGTGTTTATCGCACCCCTCGGCTATTTTCAGATAGGCGAAATGACCGCCTGTAGTCACAATGCGCTTTCTGTCCGTAAGAGGACTGCCCTCAAGACTCTGATAATGGTCCCTGGCCCGTCCTGCAAAAACCTCCTCCAGAACTGCCGGCAGTTCGGATATGGCCGTAGTGCCAATAACGGCATCCACCTCCCCGATCTCCTTTCGGATCTCCGCCTGATATCTCTGCGCCAGACATCCTGTCACAATGAGGGCTGAGATACTGCCGCTCTTTTTCAGTTCCGCCATTTCCAGAATGGTATTGACACTCTCCTCCTTGGCGTCTCCGATAAAGCAGCAGGTGTTGACAATCACCACATCCGCCTCATTCTCATCGTCAGTAAAAACATAACCGCTCTCTTCCAGCATACCGAGCATCATCTCGGAATCCACCAGATTCTTGTCGCATCCCAGAGAGATCAGAAAAACCTTTTTCTCCATCATCAGAGAGCCTGCTCATCGGCAGAAGGCTCCGCGTCCGCTGTCTGCGCCTCTTCCACTGCTTCCACCGCTTCTGCCTCTTCCACTGCTTCCGTCTCCTCTGCAGTCTCATCGTTCAAAATTTTGATCTTGCCCTGATTCAGCTCCTCCACCGCCACGGAGAGAGGCTTCTTTCCTTTTCCGTTCACCAGCTCCTCATCCCCGGCAATGATCTGTCTCGCCCTCTTGGAGGTGGCCATCACAATGGAGTAACGGCTGCTCACTACAGGATCTTCGCCCTCCTCCACATCGCTGTTTACTACCTTAATTAAATCTGCATAAGATGGATGTAACATAATTCTCCTCATTTCTGCACTGCTTCCTTAGTCTCACCGGGTTTGCGGCAGGCAGCGCGCAGCCACAGTACCCGCGATTGAAGACATTAACCTTCCAGTTAATCTTCAATCAGATCTTTTCTCATTGTTTCAATGAACTCCCTGTTCCGTCCCGGTGCGTGATGCGCCGCTTCGATGATTTCATGAAGTTCTCTCACACAAGTCTCCAAATCGTCGTTGATCACAATATAGTCATACTCTTCTATTCCCTCGGCCTCCTGTGCCGCACGGTGTAGCCTCCTGTCTATGACTTCCTCCGTCTCCGTACCCCTGCCGGAAAGCCTGCGGCGCAGTTCCTTCGCGCTGGGCGTGGACACAAACAGCAAAAGCGCATTGGGATACTGCTCCCTTATCTTAAGCGCCCCCTGAATCTCAATCTCCAGAATGACGTCACGGCCATCGGCCAGCTCCTTCTCCACGTAATCCCTGGGCGTCCCGTAATAGTTGCCGCAGTATTCGGCATACTCGATCAGCGCCTTGTCCGCAATCTTCCGTTCAAACTGCTCCCTTGACAGGAAAAAATACTCCCTGCCATCCTCCTCGCCCGGGCGCGGCGCCCTGGTCGTGGCCGAGATTGACAGCGCATAACTGTCGTACTCCTCCACCAGCCTTTTCATCAAAGTGCCCTTGCCCGCCCCCGAAAAACCGGAGACTACAATCAGTATGCCCTTATGACTCATCTGTCTCTCCATCCTCTGTCTGTGCTCTGCCCGATATGGTTTCCGGAAGCAGCGCCGATAGTACAATCTGGCTGTTTTCCATCACCAAAACCGCCTTTGTCTTACGTCCCTGTGTGGCGTCAATAGCCATCCCCGCCTCTTTCGCTTTCTGCACCATGCGCCTGACCGGCGCGGAATCAGGGCTCACAATGGCGATGATCTTTCCTGTGTTTACCACATTGCCAAAACCTACGTGAATCAGTTTACCCATAGCACTATTCCTATTCGATGTTCTGTATCTGTTCCCTGACCTTCTCGATTTCTGTCTTCAAATCGATGGCTCTGTTTGAAGTTTCCAGATCTGTCGTCTTGGAAAGGATCGTGTTTGCCTCCCGGTTCATCTCCTGTGCAATAAAGTCGAGTTTCCGTCCCACACTTCCACCCTCCAGAAGATTATCCCTCGTGGTGGTGATATGGCTTCTGAGCCGCACAAGCTCCTCGTCCACACACACCTTATCCGCAAAAATCGTCACCTCTGTCAGCAGTCTGGCCTCATCGATCTGGGTATCCTCCAGAAGTTCCTTCACCTTATCCCGCAGTTTCTGTTTATACGAAGCAATGATCTGCGGCGCACGCTGTTCGATAAACGCAACGTCCTCCAGCATGGCATTTAACTTCGAAAGCAGATCCTCCCGGATATTTTCCCCCTCCCGGATTCTGGTCTCCACAAATGTCTCCGCCGCGCCCTGCACCGCCTTCTCCAGGAACTGCCACAGTTCTTCCTCGTCGACAGTCTGCTCCTCCATGGTCAGGACTTCCGGATAACGGGACAAAGTGGATACGCGCACATCGTTGTCCAGCGAGAAATCTTCCGACATCTTCCAGAGATATTTCATGTACTCCGCCGCCAGCTCCCTGTTGTACTTCACACAGACATTGGACTCCGCCATATCCTCGTAGGAAATAAAAATATCCACCTTTCCGCGCTGAATATAGTTTTTCAGCTCATTCCGGATCGCCGTCTCAAAAAAATTCAGTTTCTTCGGCATTTTAATGTTGACGTCCAGATAACGGTGATTGACGGACTTCATCTCCACAGTAATCTTCCGCGTGCCCTCCGCCACTTCACATCTCCCGAAACCGGTCATGCTCTTGATCATAGTCATAATCTTCTTTCTCCTAATTGTAAAGCATAAGCTGATTCTGCTTATGCGCGCAAAAAGACCTACGCATACAGCCTTTATTATAGTGTAAACATTAAGAATAGTCAAGAAATAGAAAGACTGTCCGGCGATTGAAAAGAACCACCGTTTATGCTATAGTAAGGAACGCACGGAAACAAAACAGGAAATTCAAGGAAAAGGCGGAAAAAATCATGGCATTTGACGGCATTACCATTGCAAATATCACAAAAGAACTGCAGGAAACCCTTTCAGGCGGCCGTGTCTACAAGATCGCCCAGCCGGAAAGCGATGAGCTCCTTCTGACCATAAAAAATAACAGCAGCCAGTATCGTCTCTTATTATCGGCAAACGCTTCTCTCCCCGTGGTCTATCTGACACAGAATAATAAGCCGAGTCCCATGACCGCGCCGGGCTTCTGCATGCTCCTTCGAAAACATCTGCAAAACGCCCGTATCACTGACATCTCCCAGCCGGGACTGGAGCGCGTCATCCATCTGCATCTGGAACACTTGAACGAACTGGGCGACGTCTGCCGAAAAAAACTGATCGTGGAGATCATGGGCAAGCACAGCAATATTATTTTCTGCGATGATAAAGACATGATCATAGACAGCATCAAACACATTTCGGGGATTGTCAGTTCCGTCCGCGAAGTGCTGCCGGGCCGTCCCTACTTTCTTCCCCGGACACAGGAGAAGACCGACCCGTTAAACTACGCGAAAAACGGCGGTAACGCCGATCCGCTCTCCTATGAGGACTTTAAATCACAAATGTTATTAAAACCAATGCCCCTGTATAAAGCTCTCTATACCTCCTACACAGGGCTCTCCCCCATCATCGCCCAGGAAATCTGCTTCCGGGCAGGGGTGGACGCGGATCTGCCCGCAAAGGCGCTGGCCGGGGAGGCCGGCGATCCCCTGAAATCTGTCTGCGGCGCACTTTCCGGCATGATGAGCCAGGTGGCGGCCGGGAACTTTTCCCCCGTTATCGTCTATGACGGCAGGACGCCTCTGGAATTTGCCGCCCTCCCCTTAACCCTTTACGACGATAAGGATCTCCGGTCCTTTGACAGCATCAGCGATGTGCTGGAGCGTTACTACGCAGAGCGCGGCGTAGTGACCCGGATACGCCAGAAGTCTGCGGACCTGCGTAGAATCGTACAGACTGCCCTGGAGCGCAATGTAAAAAAATACGACTTGCAGCTTCGGCAGATGCAGGATACAGATAAGCGCGACACCTACAAGATTTACGGCGAGCTTTTAAACACGTACGGCTACCATGTCTCCCCCGGCGCGAAAACCCTGGAGGCCGTCAACTACTACACGGGAGAGCCGGTAACCATCCCCCTTGACGCCACCCTCACCCCGCAGGAAAACGCCATCAGATATTTTGATAAATACGGAAAAATGAAACGAACCTATGAGGCGCTCTCAGAACTGACCATACAGGTGAAAGAAGAGATCACGCATCTGGAATCCATTCTGGCCGCTCTGGATATTGCGCTGCACGAGGAAGATCTGGTGCAGATCAGAGAGGAACTGGTTGAGAGCGGTTACATCCACAGGAGAGGCAGCTCAAAAAAAGCCAAAACCGTGAGCAGGCCGTTCCACTATGTGAGCAGCGACGGATTCCATATCTATGTGGGAAAAAATAACTTTCAGAACGATGAACTCACCTTCAAATTTGCCACCGGCGGCGACTGGTGGTTCCACGCCAAACAGATGCCCGGCTCCCACGTGATCTTAAAGACGGAAGGAGCCGAAGTGCCGGACCGCGCCTTCGAGGAAGCTGCAAGACTTGCCGCCTACTACTCGAAAGGCCGCGGACAGGACAAGGTGGAGATTGACTATATTCAGAAAAAACATGTCAAAAAACCTGCCGGAGCCAAGCCCGGCTTCGTCGTGTACTACACCAACTACTCCATGGCGATAGACACAGACATCTCTGGTCTTACGGAGCTTTCCTGAAAGACCGCTTTCAGAGCTTTCGTAAAAGACCGCACCACCGGGTACCCGGAAAATCACTCCTGGAGAACCTTCACATTTTTTCCATCGGATGTGGCCGTAACCACGCCTTCATCCGTATAAAAAACGCCGCAGCGGCTGGTCTTCAGAAGAGACACCGTCTCCTCCTCCACCCGCTGCCGCTCCGGGCCGGCGGTGAGGACGGCATACTGCGGCCTGGACGTCAGAAACAGCTCCTTCAGCTTCTTATTGTAATCCCCATGGTGGGGCATCTTGATCAGATCATACCGAACCCCTGCCGCAGGGGAATCCAAAAATTCTTCCGTCCGGATTTTCTGTGCATCCCCCATCAGCAGAAATCGGCTGTCTCCATTGATAACAACCGTTATTAACGAGTAATTGTTGTCATTGTCGTAGGACGGCTCATCGGGTGCGTCCACATAAAAATCCGTGCCTTCCAGAGAAAAGGAAACATCCTCCCGCAGACGCACATACGCCGTACCCGTCTCCTCAAGCGCTTCCATAAGCGCCAGATAAAGCTCCGAATCCTCCTCATAATCCGGCATCAGCACCTGTCCCACCTCGAAGCGTTTAATCAGCCCGGCCGCACTGCCGATGTGATCTTTGTCAAAATGACTCAAAATCAGATAATCAATCCGACTGGTCTGTCTCTCATCTAAAAAAGCGCAGATCGCCTCGCCGTCATCCGCGTCCGCCGTGTCGTTGACCACCACGCTTTCTCCTGCCTCAATCACAATACAATCCGATTTTCCCGTATCCAGAAAGGTCATTTTCAACAGGACGTCTTTCTCTTCTTCGCCGCTACAGCTTGCGGTCAGGAGGACAAGACACAGCAGGGCTGCCAGATACCACTCTCTTTTTTTCATCGGGACGACCTCCCTTTCTTCTTTTTCCCCTTCTTCTTTTTCTTCTTTTTCCCCTTCTTTTTTTTCTTCCCGGCTGTCTCACCCGGCAGCAGGTGCAATTTCTTCGATATATGCACCAGCATCAGGCCCTTGGGAAACGCTTCCAGCTCTTCCTGCGTCACACCGCCGATCAGAAGCAGTACCGCACCGTAGACACAGACACCCACGCCGATCGCGACAAGAAGCACCACACGGCTCACCGGAATCAGCAGAATCAGTCCGTGGTAAATACCGAAGACAGCCGCACCCATCACAATTGCCGAAAAAAGCGGCTTCAGAAACAATTTGACCACATCCATCCGGTACTCCAGATGCTTTCTCACGGAGAAATGGTTTAAGATGCACACCACCAGGGAGTAGATGACGTTTGCCGCCGCCAGCGCATAGAGATCCGCATCCGTATAGAGCAAAAGCGCAACCAGCCCCGCCACCTGGATGACCAGCGCCACCGTCGCATGGACCACCGGCGTATTAACCTTGCCGATTCCCTGTAAAACCGCGTTGGTCAGCGTGGAGAGGCTGTAGAGCACAACCGACGCGGCAAGCGCCGCAAGCAGCCCGGAAGCGATATCCAAAGATTCTTTCTGGGGAAAAATAAACTGCATGATGGGTTTTGGCAGAACCGCAATTCCCACCGCCGCCGGGATCGCCACAAGCATGGTCGCCTGAATCGCACGGGAGACCTGTCTTCTGGTCTGGGCTACCGTCCCCTTCACATAGGAAGCCGCCATGCTTGGTATAATAGCCGAGGACATCGCAGAGGCGATGGCAATCGGAATATTTACCACCACAACCGACTGCCCCGCAAAAATACCGTAATGATTGCTCGCAAGCACCGCGTCCACCTGTTTGTAGGCCATGACGTGATAGTAGATCGTCATGTTGACCACCGTTGTGCAGTTATAGATAAAGGTACTTAAAATAAAGGGAGTGACAATGGTAAAAATAACCTTGAAAATCTCCCCGAAAGTTTCCTCATGCCAGTTTTTATCCCGTTCCACCCTCTTCCTGATGACTCCGCCGTTTAAGCGGTACATCGCAAACATAAAAAGAAGGCCTGTCAACACGCCCGCGCCTGTCCCGATCGCAGAACCCGCTGAGCCGTAGACCGCCTGTGTCGTAGAATCCCTGTCCGCCACCATGCCGATCAGCAGTTTGGCTGCCAGAATACTGCCAGCCGCATTCACAATCTGCTCTAAAACCTGAGAGATGGACGTGTGCACCATGGAGCCGTGAGCCTGAAAAAAACCGCGGAGCACACCCAGAAAGCCAGAAAAAAAGATAGTCGGTGCAAGCACGCGAAGCGCCACCACCGCATTCGGATTCTTCCCCACAAGCCAGGGCGCTCCCACGAAAGTCAGAATCGAGGCAATGCCGCCCACAACCAGGACATAGAGAAGTGCACAGACAAAAACCCTCTGTGCATTTCTGTACTCCTTAAACGCAAGCCTCTGGGCAATCACCTTGGAGATCGCTGAGGGAATGCTGTAGGAGGAAATCAACAATATAATTGTATAGATATTGATCGCTGCGCTGTAATACCCGTTTCCCTCTATACCAATGATGGAACGGAGGGGGCTTCTGTATATCAGGCTGATCACTTTGACGAGCATCCCGGCCGCTGCCAGAATGCCCGCCTGAAACACAAACGTGTTCTTTTTATTCGGATGCTCCATATCCCCTATCCAATCAGCCAGTCATACATTTCCTGATATTTCTTCGCAGAGACATTCCATGAGAAGTCCGCCGCCATGCCTCTGTCCACAATCTTATTCCACTCCCGCTTCTTGTCATAGTAGATATGCTCCGCATAGCGGATCGTGCCCAGCATCTCATGGGCATTATAATTTGTGAAGCTGAATCCCGTACCCGTGCCCTCATACTCGTTGTAAGGCTGTACCGTGTCCTTCAGTCCGCCGGTCTCCCGCACAATCGGCACCGTGCCGTAGCGCAGGGACATCAGCTGGCTTAAGCCACAGGGCTCAAAGAGGGACGGCATAAGGAAAGCGTCGCTTGCCGCATAGATCTTATGGGAAAGCGCATCGGAATAGTAGATATTTGCCGACACCTTCCCGTGATATTTCCAGTCAAAATGACGGAACATGTTCTCGTACTGCTCCTCGCCTGTGCCAAGTACAACGACCTGTACATTGTCCTGACACAGCTCATCCATGATATAGGCAATCAGGTCAAAGCCCTTCTGTCCTGTCAGTCTCGACACAATGCCGATCATCATGGCCTTTTCATCCTGATTCAGGCCAAGCTCCTCCTGAAGGGCGCGCTTGTTTTTCACCTTCTCCTTGCGGAAGTTAGCCGCATTATACTTAAACTCTATGTTCTTATCTGTCTCCGGATTGAACTCTTCGTAGTCGATACCGTTCACAATACCGCGCAGATCTCCTGCCCGGGCACAGAGCAGACCGTTTAAGCCCTCGCCGTAAAACGCCGTCTTGATCTCCTCCGCATAGGTACTGCTCACCGTGGTAATGGCATCCGCGTAAACCAGACCACCCTTTAACAGGTTCGCATCCTTGTATGCCTCCAGCTTATCCGCCGTGAAGAAATAGCCCGGCAGGCCCGTGATCTCCTTTACCTCCTTCACGCTCCACTTGCCCTGGAATTTCAGGTTGTGGATCGTCATAGCCGTCTTGATGCCCCGATAAAACTCGCCTCCCTGAAAACGCTCTTTCAGGTATACCGGAATCAAGCCTGTCTGCCAGTCGTGGCAGTGGATCAGATCCGGCCTGAAATCGATCACCGGAAGAATGCACAGCGCCGCTTTACAGAAAAAAGCATACTTCTCAATCTCAAACAGCGCGTTGTCCCCATAAGGCTGAAAGCCGCTGAAATAGCTCTCATTGTCAATAAAGTAATACTTCACCCCGTCGACTTCCGCCTCCAGAATCCCCACATACTCCTCTTTCCAGTGGAAATCCATATAAAAGTGGGTCTTGTAGGTAAGCTTATCCTTCATCTCCTGCTTCATACAAGTGTACTTCGGGAGTATTACCCGCACATCAAAATATTTCCTGTCAATACACTTAGGCAGTGAGCCGACCACATCCGCTAACCCGCCTGTTTTGATAAAAGGTACTCCTTCAGACGCGACAAATAAAATGTTCTTCATAACAACCCTCCAACTGTAGCCTGTCATTTTTGTACAGTAGTCCACAAGAACTCCTAAACAGTAGTATACAATATTTCGGGTGGCAATAAAAGGATTATTTTGAATTTTAAGGAACGATAAAATTTATGGACGACGATACTGCAGCCGGATCTTATCCGCAATCAATGCGATAAACTCTGAATTGGTAGGCTTGCCCTTACCGGTGTTGATCGTGTATCCGAAAAGCGCGTCCAGCGTCTCCATTCTGCCTCTCGACCACGCAACTTCTATTGCGTGGCGGATGGCTCTCTCCACCCTGCTGGGCGTCGTCTGATATTTTTTCGCAATGGTGGGGTAGAGGATTTTCGTGATAGAGCCAAGCATCTCCACATCCTCCACCGACATCATGATCGCCTCGCGCAGATACTGATATCCCTTGATATGGGCTGGTACGCCGATCTCGTGAATCATATCCGTCACATCTTTTTCCAGATCCCGGCTGTCTGATTCTGACTCTTCCGCCACATGATTCATCTGTTCCGTTCCCTTTTCACCCGAAGGAACCGTTATCATGATCCGAAACTCTTTGTTCGCACTGATCAAATTGTCCAGAATCCGATAAAACTGCTCCTGGTCTCTTGCGGTCGTCACATTTAATGTTTCCATTTGTTTCCTCCATTTTCCCCTTATGCTCAGATAACCTGATTGACATTACTCTGCAGAAAATGCCCGTTTTGGGGCATTCTCCCGTGTGAAGCGGATTTGCAGCGCAAATCCCGGAAGCCCTTCGCAAAGCAGCCCCTGCTGCAGGCATCAGAACTTCTTCTCACACTATTATAAACAATCGTAGGGATATGGGGAATATTTAGGCATCGCATTACACCCTAATCCATAAGCGCGAAAGTTTTCATTGCCTCCTTCACATTCTCTTTCATGGCTTTCTGCGCCTCCATGATAACAGACGAAAAGAAAACCGGCTCGTTTTTCTGCAATGTCCCTATATAATCCGCACAGGCTGACCCACCGCTCTTGTCCATATATGTAAAATAATTAATCTTCCGCACGCCCGCCTGCACCGCTTTGTGGAAATCCTCTTTCCCGACGCCGGAACCGCCATGCATGACCACAGGCATATTTCCGGTCTTACTTCTCACATTCCGCACCACGTCGAAATCCAGCTTCGGCTGTGTCAGATAAATACCGTGGGTCGTGCCGAATGAGCATGCCAGAGCGTCGATCCCGCTGTCCTCCACAAACCGTTTTGCCTGCGCGGGATCGGTGTAAATCTTCGTGTCGTCCTCCTGTCCGCTTCCGTCGCCGGCCCCGCTCTCTCTCTTCCCCATGGAGCCCAGCTCCGCCTCCACGCTGGCGCCGGTCTTCGCCGCCATCTCCACTGCTTTTCTTGTATTTTCCAGATTTTCCTCATAGGGAAGCGTAGAGCCGTCGTACATGATGCCGGTAAAGCCGATATCCAGCGCCTGCTGTAAATACGGCAGCGTCTCGCCATGGTCCAGGTGCACGCACACAGGCACCTTCGCCTCCTTCGCGTGATCCACCATAATTTTTCCTATGACGGAAAGCGGAATCCAGGGCTCATGGCACTGGGCAAACTGGATGATCACCGGCAGGGAAAGTTCCTCCGCCGCCTCCCGTATCGCCAGCAGGCTCGTCAGGCTCGGCGTATTGAACGCGCCAACCGCAATCTGTCTCTCCTCCGCAATTGCAAGAATCTCTTTTAACGTGACTAACATGACTTTTTCTTCCTTTCTTCTCTTTTTTTATATACGACAGGGATTTTTCTCCCACCCCTGCCTGATTTTCTCCTCCAATGCCTCGTAGGTGGGTATGCCGCTCAGCGCGTCGTAAGCGCTCACGCAGCAGGCGCCCGCTCCCGCAGCCATCTCCACTGCCGCTTTCAGTCCCTTTCCCCGCAGCGCCGATATCAGAAAGGCCGCAATGCTGGTGTCTCCCGCCCCTGTTCCGGAGCGCACCGCGTCCGGCCGATAGCTGGCCTCAAATCCTTCCTGATCCGTCCACTCCTCTACGGGAAGCTCCAGCTTTCCACAGAGCGCCTCCATATCCGGCCCTTTTCCCGTCCTGTAATAGATGCCCGGCGCACCGCACTTGATCAGAACGGCGCCGGCTCCCATCTCAAGGACCTGATTCCCCAGAGGCCTGATATCCTCCATGGACAGAATCTCCGTCACGTCCCTGCCGCCCGCTCTTTCCTTCCACGAGCGGTACCGCTCTTCGTCCAGCATATAGCATAGCTCCTCAACGCTTGGTACAAAGAAATCCACAAGAGGAAGCGCCTGCGAAAGAATCCACCGCCAATCCTGCGCCGCGGCTGCAGAATCCGGATCAACCGCCGCCAGATCGAGGGATACGGCCGCTCCCGTCTCCTTCACGGCCCGCAGAAGCGAAAAAAACTCTTCCCCGTTATGTTCGTACATTTTCTTCATGAGTGTGGGATAGCCAAAATGAAACAAATCCGCGCCGTGAATCAGATCCATATCCAGATCTTCTTTGCAGAAAGTATCGTTTGCCCCCGGATCATGCAGAAAGATCCTGTCAATGCCCGGGATCGCCAGCGCCACCGTGTAAGATGTGGAGGCATCCTCCGTCTCAATCAGGGCGTCTCCCGCATCGTATTCACCCAGAATATTTTTCACAATTCCGCCAAAGGCGTCGCACCCGATCTTTCCCAGCAGGCGTACATCCCCGCCCAGTTTCTTCATGGCAAGCCCCGTGTTCGCCACTGCCCCTCCTGTGTGCACATCCACGCCGTCCATGTGGATCAGACTTCCCGGCGCAAGGGCCTTTCCTGCCATACCTGCTGCCTGTTTCGGAAACACAGGCGTAATATCGAGGCAGATATGGCCTGCCACCACCGCTTTTTTCTCACCCATAGATACCCTCTCTCCCATTCTTTATTCCACGTAACCAAATCCCAGAATCGTAAATTCCTTCTTCTCATCTCCCGCCGCCATCTGCATCCGGATCACATGTTTTCTGGCCTCTTCCTCCTGAATCAGGATCACCGGATTACAGTGAATCCATCCATTTACAAGGGGATCTGCGGTAAGCTTCCTCTCCCCGTCCACAAACACGTCCGCCTTTCCCGCCTTCACTTCACCTGAGTCCTTAAAGATAAGCAGCAGGGCTTTACAGACGATCTCCAGCACAAAGGGCTCTGTTTTGGCCTCTTCTTCACTGTGCATCCAGTTATAGGGAAACTCCGGCGTGCACGTCAGTTCCCCGTCCATCTCCACGGCCTGCAGGTCCCTGTCCGTGGCGCAAAAACTGCCGCAGGAAACTGTCACCCCATCCGGCAGATCCTTCCGGTCCAAAAGCTTCACCCGCTCAAAATCGGCGCCAATGGCAGGCTCCGGCAGCCCGGCTTTCAAAAAGTCCGCCCCGGCGCCTTTGTTCCCTGCCGCCTGCTCAAAAAAGTAAGTCAGACAGTCCGCCATAATGGTATGCCCGGCATTTGTGGGATGAAACATGTCATAGAAAAACTGGTTCTTTGACAGCACACGCCCCTCCCCCGGCTTCAGCCGAAACTGAGGCGTCACCGCATCCCGCACGCTGACCATGGGAAGACGGTACCGCTCCCCCACCACCTTAAGCCGCTCCTGCAGATTCCAGTCGTCCGCAAAGACGGAGAACAGAAGTACCACCGCAGGACTGTTGGGCAGGGTCAATATTTTCCTCACCAGACTCTCGTAACAGTTTCCCTTCGTCTCGTCACCCTCGTCGTTCACCGCAAATTCCACCACCACGATATCCGGCGCCACACTGCCGTCCCGCAGCACATCCCTCTCGAACCGGATCATTCCCAGCTCCGACGGGGTTCCGCCCACGCCTGCCTTGACCAGACGGACATTGTCCCCTTTCCCGAAACGCTTCCCAAAGTTCTGCCAGGACTTATATGCATAACACTCGCTATTGATTGGTATGGCCCCGGCGCCCTGGGTAATGGATCCGCCTATGTACGCGATGGTCACATGTTCACCGTCCTGCGCCCTGCCTATGGCCCGTCTGACTCTCCCGGTATCTCCCATATACATGAGAGAACGCCGGATCATATTCTGATAGTCCGCAGAAAGCACGTCAATCTCAGACTCCTCTGAAACCTCCGGCGCTTCAAAACCGTCATTCAGGAAAAACCGGACATTTGCCGTTGCCAAAAGTTCCGGCCTGTCAAAGGTAAACAAAATCTGTCCCGGTTCCCTGTCGTCGTCACTCCACTGCTGCTCGGAAAGATGAATCCGCACCTCCGCGCCGTCTCCGCAAAGCGTGCGGCGTATCACTGTCCCGCCGCCCAGCCGGTCCTTCTCCCCGTACATCTGGAAAGCAAACTCCACATTCTGGCTGCCGTCCTTTGTCTCCACGCTCACCCCGATGCTGTGCACCAGCCTGCGCAAGCCCTTCACATCCTGCAAAAGGCCAAGTATTTCCTCGTCCGCAACGTTGCCCGTTACCTGGGCGCTGTTCACCAGTCTGCCCATATCCTCGTAAATATACTGGATCGCCCGGCCGTCCGGCTGGAGAGAGCCGAATATCTCTTTATCCAGCATCACATAAAAGAAAGCTCTTCTGCTCTCGGGATCCTTCGGTGCTGTAGGTCCTCTCATACTTCCATACCTCCTTATGTCATCATACCATATTTATTTTTTCTCAGATAGGGGGGCCGCCGCAATTTCCTTCACGGATTTTCTCTTCATCAGAGTACAGGGAATCTTTTTCTCAAGAATGCCCATCTGCCCGCCGTTCTCCTCCGGATTCAGCCGTTCCAGCAAAACGGCCGCGGCCTCCGTACCGATTTCCCTGAGCGGAAGCCCCATGGTGGTCAGTTTTGGACTGCAATACTGCGACAGTTCCTGATTGTCAAAGCCTGTCACGGAAATATCCTCTCCAACCCTGATCCCCCGTTCCATAAAATAGTCGTACACACCGCCAGCCATCCGGTCATTCATACAGAAAATGGCCGTCACTCCCTCCTCAAACAGTTCTCCCGCAAACCGGTATCCAGACTCCCGCTCCCAGTCCCCATAGCGTACCCAGCCCGGATTATACAGGATTCCAGCCTCAAACAGAGCGCTCTGATACCCCCTGAGACGGCTTCCTGTGTGTATGTTCTCCACTTTTCCGGCAAGAACGCCTATTTTTCGGTGGCCCATAGAGATCAGATGCCTTGTCATTTTACAGGCGGCCTTCTCATCGTCCATAACCACAACAGGCGTATGCGGTGAATGCGTATAGGCATAGGCTACCACCGTCGGAACCGGCATAGCGTCATGAAAGTACCGCACGACCCTGGCATGTCCTGCCACATAAAGAATCCCCTCTGCCTTAATGGAAATCATTTCCTGTATGACAGGGTCAAGCACCGAACGGTATGCGCTCTCATTTTCATACCATAATTCCCCCCATCTTGCATACAGACGCAGATTCTGAATCACCGTCCGGTATTTCTTCTCCTCACAGTATGCCATGGCGCCTTCCATAATCGCCGGTGTGGAAAACTGCGCAATATCCTCCGCAATAATGCCGATCATATTGGTCTTTCTCTTCCTCAGGCCTCTTGCAATATAATCCGGCTGATACCCCTTCTGTCTGACCACCTCCAGCACTCTTTTTCTCGTCTCCACCCCCACATTGGCCCTTCCGTTCAAAACATTGGACACTGTGGCCACGGAAACGCCGCATGCATCTGCTATCTCTCTGATTGTCACCATAACTGCGCCCTTTCCCTTTCGCTTACGTCCGCCCGGATATAAAACGTTTTACTTCCTTATAACGGCAAACGGACGCCGATACTGCCGACGTCCATTTGCTGTCCAAACATCTCTGCTGATTTATCTGTGAAATTTCCCAACAATGTCCCCAAGATGATCCGCCATCTCCCTGTTCTGTACTGCCTGATTCTGCGTTGTCCCCGCGATCACGGCCGTCACCTCGTTCTTTTCCACAATCGTGCCGATGGCGTCCTGGTTTTCCCCCATAATCTCCCCCACGTCACTGGCGTTCTCGGCTATCTGTGTCACGGAGTTCTCCAGCCTTTTTACCGCGTCAAGCATCTCATCCAGCTTATCCTTGATCCCGCCCACCGCATCGCTGTAGTCCGTCGATTTCTCCGCAAACCCTCTGAATTGTACCACCACATCCTGCTCAATGAAGGAAATGATGGATTCAAAACACGTATTGACGGTGGCAATGCTGCTGTTGGCCTCCCCGCAGATATCCTGGATGGAGGAAGCCGTATCCCTGGAAATCTCCGCCAGATTGGCAATGGAACCCGCCACCACGGCAAAGCCTTTTCCCGCTTCACCGGCTCTGGCCGCTTCAATGGAGGCATTGAGGGACAGCAGGTTCGTCTTGCCCGCTATGCTTAAAATCTCTGAGGCCAGCTCGTTGATCCTGGTCAGGCTCCTCAGCTTCTCGATGGCCTCCTGAATCGCCTCTCTGGTCTCGTCCAGCTTCGTTTCCCCATTCCGGTAGGCAAAATCGGCCTGCTCCTTCATGTCCATGGCCCCTACGATCATATGATCGCTGGCACTCACCGAAGATTTAATGCCTTCTAAAATAATATCCGTCAAATGATTGATGCTGTCAATCTCCGTATTCACATTTCTGACAAGGGCATTCGTATTTTCCATGGACGCCGACAGCTGCTGTGTAACCGCGATATTGTCCGACGTGCCGTCCGCCAGGGATCTGGCGGAATCCTGCATACTCTCCGCCTTTTCATTGAGGGACCGGGAACAGTCGTTCAACGTGTCCGAGATGGTCTGCAGCGAGTGGATCAGACCGTCTGTGGCCTCCGCAATGCTGCCAAGCTCATCCTTCCGCTGCACATGCTTCTGAATTTCCGGATTATCCGCTATGTTAAACTCCTGTAGGGCCACGATGCTTTCCTCGATCGCGCCCAGCGGGCTCATAAAACCTCTGATGATCACCACTGACACCACCAGCAGTACAAGCAGCGCCGCCACCACAAAAAGCGTCATGATCTGTTTCAGGGTGTCGGTCGTGGCAAAAATCTCCTCTGCGCTGTCGGACACGATAAACAGCCACCCCCGGTTCGCCATATAATAATAGGTGGCAATGTTACTTTGGCCGTTCTCCTCATACTCCGTAAAACCGATGGCGTTTTCCGTGTTTCCGGCATACTTTCCGCACAGCTCCCGGATATAGGTCTCCTGCGCCTCCACGGCAATCTTTTCACTGTCCTCACAGAATATGTACTGTCCGTTTGTCACATTTACCATGCAGTATTGCGCATTTTCCATACCCTGCATGGTCAGGGAGTCCAGAATCTGGATCAGCCCTGTGGTGAAGACGCCTCCTCCTACCAGACCGACAGGATTTCCGCTCTCATCAAGAACCGCCCGGTAAATGGACACAATCTGCTGCCCGCTGGCGGGGGATATGATAATTCCCGTATTATAAACGCCATTGGCCGCGAGCATGGCGTCCTGCAGCGCCTTTAAGGAATCCCCCTCTCTGGTGGTAATGCCCACGACCGCCGCATTGGTATGTGCGAGCACGTGGGTGTTCCACTCGCTTACATAGAGTCCCTCCAGATTGCCCACATCCGCTGAAAACTTCTCCGTATAGGCCTGCGCCGCCGCCACAGCCGCCTCGTCCGTCGGATTTTTCAGCACCGCCATAATCTCTCCCGCACGGCTGTAAGCGGTGAGCGTCTTCTCCACCTCCTGCACATAATTCTCTATGATCCGGCTCCGCTCCTCCACCACCGTCTCCATGTTGTTCGTGGTACTTTTCTTTGTATTGTCTGTAATCGTATTGCCGACAAACAAAGTCATTGCCCCCATAACGATAACCTGCATGGTCAAAATACACACCATAATCTTTGTACTCAGTCCAAACTTCAATCCCCTCATCTCTCCCTCTCCTTGCCGCGACAGCCCTCTTTTCGTACCGTTTCCCCTTATCATCCGCATGATATCAGTACCTGTTACAGTTACTTATGTTAAACGTTTTACTTCCGATAAATTAACTATAAGAGGAATCCGACCCCTTGTCAACGGAAATTTTTTTCCCTTGCATTTCCTTCCGATATATCTTATGATTTTATTCTAGGTCTACTGATTTACTGAGAATAAAGGAAAAAGGAGAATCCTGACTTGAAAACACAACAGAAAAGAGTCTTTCTTGCTCTTGCCGCACTGCTGATTGTAGCTGCCGCACTGCTGGGCGTTTACCGCTTTACAAGACAGAACGGCAAAACAGGCGAAAAAACCGTCACCATCGACGTGATCCACCGGGATGCGTCCCTGAAAACCTTCACCTGTCACACGGATCGGGAATTTCTCGGTGAACTTCTCATCGACGGAGCCATTGCCAGCGGTGAAAACGGCCCTTACGGTCTTTTCATCACAACGGTGGACGGGGAGACGGCAGATGACGCCGCACAGGAATGGTGGTGTATCACTAAAAATCAGGAAATGGTAAACACCTCCGCCGATCAGACGCCCCTCGCAGACGGGGACAAGTACGAGCTGACCCTCACCACAGGATATTGATTCCGAAAGGACCGGGTACGCCATGGAACAGGACAATTCTTCAAATGTGATAGCACACATCGTTACAATGGGGCTTCTGGGCGCCATTCTTCTGGCAGGACAGCTTGCCATGGCGCCGCTTCCCAACATTGAACCCGTCACCACCCTGATTATCATCTATACACTGACCTACAAAAAACAGGTCTTTTTTCCCATATACGTCTTTGTTCTGCTGGAAGGCCTGATTTTCGGCTTCGGGGTCTGGTGGTTCAGCTACCTGTACATCTGGAGCATTCTGGCACTGCTTGTCCTGGTGCTCCAAAAGCTGGACAACGCCATTCTCTGGGCCACGGTTTCGGGTGCTTTCGGCCTGCTGTTCGGCGCTCTCTGCGCCTTACCCTATCTGATCCCGGGAGGCATCGGCGCGGCCTTCGCCTACTGGACCGCCGGGATCCCCTATGATATCCTGCACTGCGGCGGAAATTTTGTACTTACACTGGTCTTATATAAACCTCTGACCCGTCTGCTGAAAAAACTTCGTCAGACAATGCAGGACGGGCGGCCTCTGTGATCCATCCACCAGGGCCGCCCGTTTGTTGCCTTTTACAATAACGCAAAGGACAGAAGGCTTGCGTTTCTCTCTCCGCGGTAGGTCAGATAAACCGCCTGTTTTCCGTCCGGAATCTGAACCGGGGATTCATATTCCTCCCACACGTTGCTGTCCTCCACTCTGATCCTTGCCAAAACTTCCCCGTCCCACGACGTTCTCACCTCGAAGGTTCCTGCCCCGTACCCTCTCGTCCGGATTCTGATTCCCTTTACACCCTGACAGTCAAAATATTTGAAGCCGGCTGTGGCCGTGTCTTTCATATTCCCGATGTATCCCGGCTCCTCATCCCCGTCCCTGCCGTCCTGCATAATCTTTGGAAATTCGTCGCCGCCCACATACGCGGAGGGTTTCTCTGTAAAGAGATGGCAGGCCAGATACGCGGGATATTCTCCCTTTCCGGCAAGCGGGCCGCCGTTTAAACCGCAGGACGTAATCTCCACCTGCGGGATCCTGCCATCCGGCAGAATTTCCAGCTTTTCCGCGCATCCCTGTCTGCTGTACCATGTACCATTCGTGTGCCGGTGATAAAAAATATACCACTCGTCGTTTATCTCCACCATACTTCCATGGTTGTTGGCACCGTAGGCCATAGGCATCTCTGCCGGCTTATAAGTATCGATATGTAAATCACAGTTGCTCACCAGAACGCCGCCATAGACAAATCCCCGCGTCGGTTCCTTACTTGTCGCATAGCAGAGCTCATGCATCAGAATCGATGAGTAGATCAGGTAATAGGTGTCTCCCACCTTCCGTATCGAAGACGCCTCGAAAAACTCGTGTCCCTCAAAACCCGTGCCCGCACCGTACTCACATCCCGGAATCACCGTCACCGGCGGTTCTTTGACCGTCAGCATGTCCGATCCCAGCACGGCTGCTCTGGAACCCGTTCTCGACCTGTCGCCCTCCGGACAAAAACCACAGTACAGATAGGTACGGCCGTTCTCCGTCAGCACACCGGGATCAAACTGGGGCTCATCCCCCTCCTTTTCTCCCAGTCTTGTGCCATCCTCGTAGTGTACATAGCCGTAAAATTCGTAGCGTCCTGCCGGCTGGTCGCAGACGGCAACAGAAACCACGCTGGCCTTGTCCAGTACATAGTAAAGGTAGTACCTGCCGTCCGGCCCCACAGTGACATCCGGCGCGTACAGGCACATTTTACCGTCCCGGTTCATGGGGTCTGCATTCCGCGGATAGATCACGCCCTCATACCGCCAGTCCCCCAGGTTGTCCACCGGGGCCGACCAGCACACATAGTCCCCCATACAGAAAACATAACCGTTATAAAAATCGTGGGAACCGTACACATACACTCTGCCGTCAAACACATAAGGTTCGCCGTCCGGAATATACTCCCAGGACGGCAGATAGGGGTTAAATGCCTGTTTTTTCATTCTTCTGTTCTTTCCTCCTGCCCAATTGGTCTCGATAAATCTCTACACCAATGCTATCTTATTTGCTTTCAGTGTGTCAACATCTCCTCAATAAAAATTCCGTACCCCTTTGTGGAATCGTTTACCAGCACATGTGTGACGGCTCCCACCAGCTTCCCGTTCTGGATGATGGGACTGCCGCTCATTCCCTGAATAATGCCGCCTGTCAGTGTCAAAAGCTTCTCGTCCACCACGCGGATCACAATTCCCCTGTTGACATTCTCATGCTCCAGATTGACCTCTACGATCTCCACATCATAAAACTCCGGCTCTCCCGAGACGGAGCAGATAATCTGCGCGGGCCCCATCGTAATCTCCTGTTTTAAAGCAATGGGAATGGGATCAAAGACGGAATTTTCCAAAAGCTCCTCGTCACAGACGCCAAAGATTCCCTCCGCCGTATTTTCCGTGATCTCCCCGATCACATTTTCGCTGTCATATTCAATGTATCCCGTCAATTCTCCGGGCGCGCCGTTGGCGCCTCTGGTAATGCCCACAATCTCCGTCCTGTAGAGTGTCCCTTCCTCCAGATTCATCAAAATGGAAGTGTCCACATCGTTGATCCCATGCCCAAGCGCGCCAAAAGTGTTGTCCGTGCCCTCATAAGTCATGGTACCGATTCCCTGGGCGTTATCCCTGATCCAGATTCCCAGTTTCCACTCTTCCATGCGGTTTTTTCCGGCATTTATCATAACATCCGTTATCTCATTGTTCCTTCTGATGGTGAGAATCATGTCCTCCCCCTCGGAGGCCTCTACCATACTGATAAACTGTTTCTTATTTTCTACCGTTTCCCCATTGCTCTTCAAAATATAGTCGCCCTTTTGCAGTACATATTTGGCCGGCGAAATGGCGTCTCCTTCACTGCTCTCAAATTCACCGATCCCCACCACCAGCACACCGTCTGTCTTCACGTAAATACCGATCGGAATGCCGGAAGGAATCAGCATCTTATCCTGAATCACCTCGATATCTACATTTTTATAGGGCAGAATACCAAACAGTTTCAAATCCATCTGATACGCGTCAATCTCATTTGCCTTAAGCTTCACGGTATGCGCAAAATCAACATGAATGCTCCTTATTTCCTCCTCTGCCAGAAGGTACGCATCCTCCTCTGCCACATCTGTCACGGAGGCTACGGGAGCCGCTTCCTGCGGCATCCGGTAAATTTCTCCCGACACCGGGACATGGAAATCAAACTCCTGTTCCACACCGGCCCGAATCCTGATCTGCGACGGGATCTTGTCTAAATAGGAAAAATACAGTGCAAGAAGAAGCGATGCCACACCCGCCAAAAGCAGCATCCATAAAAAGAATCTGTATTTTTTCTCCTGTTTTCCGGTCATATATATCGAACTATTCACTCTTCACATCCTCGCCTTCGGTCTGTACATATGATGAGCGGCCATCCTCCATGTGGTCACTTACGGTCCTGCTCATCGCGCAAAAAAGGACACACATTATAGTATGTCCCTTTTAGTATGTGAAGAATCTTAATTTTTATATCTTGTTTTTTTCTGCCAATTCTTTCATTTCACCGGCATTTTGCAGCGCACTCGGCGTTATCTCATCCCCTCCCAGCATTCTTGCCAGTTCTTCCACGCTCTCTTTCTGGTTAAGCTCCCTGATGCGCGTGATGGACCGGTTGTCTGACACCTGTTTCTCTATCATATAGTGGGTGTCCGCCATGGCCGCAATCTGAGGCAGATGGGTAATACAGATCAACTGGTGTCCCTTCCCCAGAATACCCATTTTTTCCGACACCTTCCAGGCCGTCCTTCCGCTGATGCCCGTGTCAATCTCGTCAAAAATTAAGGTTTCAATCTCGTCCTTATCTGCAAGTACCGTCTTGAGAGCCAGCATAATACGGGAAAGTTCTCCGCCGCTGGCCACCTGCGTAAGCTCGCGAACCGGTTCTCCGGGATTGGTGGAAATCAGAAAAACAACCTGGTCAAATCCGTTCTCTCCCAGTCTGTCTTCTGCCTGATCCACCTGAATCTCAAAGACCGACTGGTCAAAATTGAGATCCGAAAGCGCCTGCCGCATCTGTGACGCCAGCGTCTGTGCATTCTGTGCCCGGAGACTGGAAATCTCCTTCGCAAGCTTCAGCGCCTTTTTCTCAAGTGCCGCCGTCTCCCTGGAAAGCGCCGCCCTGTAGGCATCATAATCCTGATACTTTTCTATGATTTCCCGGGCGCTGGCCTGATATTCCTGAATTTCCTCCAACGTATTTCCATATTTTGACTTTAAATGATTGATGAGATTTAAGCGGTCTTTCGTCTGTTCAAACTGCCCCGCATCAAATTCAAGGCCGGAAAGATACTCGGCCATTCCCCTGTTATAATCATTCAGAAGGCCGTCGATATCCAGAAGCTGCCTCTCATACTCCTGTAATGTCTCGTCGTATGCAGACACCGTTTTAATCTCCCTGATGGCTCTTGCGATCGCGCTTCCCGCCCCGCTGTCCTCATAGCCGCAAAGACCGTGGGCATTGACTGCGGCCTCCCGGATCTTTCTGGCATTGCTCATTCTCCGGTAAGCCTTCTCGATCTCCTCGTCCTCCCCGGGCGTAAGCGCCGCCTCCTCAATCTCCTGATATTCAAATTCTGCGAGGGAACACTCTCTTTTCCTCGTCTCTTCATCCACCTCATTGTCGGACAGTTCACGTTTCTTCTCCCGGTACTGCCCGTAGATTTCCCGAAGCCTGCTCTTTTTCTCCGCAAGCGCCTTTCCGGCATAGGCGTCCAGAATCTCAAGCTGTCTCGACGCCTTTAACAGCGACTGGTGCTCATGCTGTCCGTGTATGTCGATCAGGATATCCGCAAGCTGCCTGAGCTGTCTTGCAGTCACTGTCTCCCCGCACACCCTGCATTGGCTGCGGTTCTCCATAATCTTTCTCTGGAGAATGATCTGTCCTTCCTCGAGAGGAAGTTCCAGTTCCTGTATCGCCCTGACCTGTGCCGGATCATTCACAGTAAAAACCAGCTCCACCAGAGCATAGTCCGCCCCTGAACGGATCATCTCCTTATCCGCCTTGGCGCCCAGCGCAAGGTTGATGGAACCGATAATAATGGACTTGCCCGCACCCGTTTCTCCGGTCAGAATATTGAGTCCTCCGCCGAACGTAACTTCCGTCTCATCAATCAGTGCCAGATTTTTCACATGTAAGCTCTGTAGCATTTCATCCCACCATCCTGCCGATCTTTTCCATCACGATCCTGGCGTCCTGTACGCTCCTCATGGCCATCATAACCGTATTGTCCCCGGCGATGCACCCCACAATCTCTTCTATTTTCATGGCGTCCACAGCGGCTGCCACTGCCATGGCCATGCCGGACACCGTCTTTAAGACCAGAAGGTTCTGCGCCAGATCCATGGACACATACCCCTCCTTTAACACTCTCGCGTACTTATCTCCCAGATGCGTCTCCTCCCCGTCAAAAGCGACATACTTCTGTCTTCCCCTGCCGTTCGGAATCTTCGAGAGTTTCAATTCCCTGATATCCCTGGACACTGTGGCCTGTGTGACCTCATAACCGTCAGCGCGCAGACGGTCCACCAGCTCTTCCTGGGTTTCCACCTCATACTGTGTGATCAGATCGATGATTTTTTCATGTCTCTTTTTTTTCATAAAACGTCCGCATCCTCTTCTCTACGCTTCACTCATCTTTTTATGGAGTACCGACAGAAAACTCTCCGTATGCAGCCGCACGATCCCCGTTGTTCTGTCAGCCCTGCGGATGACAATGCGGTCTCCCGTCCGCAGCGTCACTTTGTAACTGCCGTCAAAATTGGCCTCCACCACCTGTTCATGCCCGTCTTTTCCCGACGGGATTTCCACGGTAATCTCGTCCTCCGGCGAAAAAACAATACTGCGTGTATTTAACGTGTGAGGACAGATCGGCGTCAGAAGCAGAAGTCTTGCTGATGGCTCCACAATGGGGCCGCCTGCCGAGAGATTGTAGCCTGTAGATCCTGTGGGTGTGGCCACAATCACGCCATCTGCACAGTAATTGTTCAAAAACTGATCATTCACATAAATACGGACATTCAAAATCTGCAGGGTTCCGCAGCGGGAAATAACGATATCGTTAAGCGCATGCTGTTCCTCCACACCCCCGGCTTTAATTTTGCCGGTGAGCATCATGCGCTCCTCCCTGACATACTCGTCTGCGAGAAGCCGCTCGATGGCCTCCTCCGCACAGGTGCTCTCCACCTCCGCCAGAAACCCCAGCGTGCCCAGGTTGATTCCCAAAAGAGGAACCTTGCTGTCCGTCATATTTCTGGCCGCCCGAAGCAGCGTTCCGTCTCCGCCGAAGACCAGAGCGCAGTCTACTCCCGCTTTCCCGCTCTCTGCAAGTGCCAGTCTCTCGTTTGCGACACAGACGGCTTCCCCGCCACGCTTTTCAATAACATCGGCTATTTTTTTAGTAAACACACCCTGAGGGTCCTTCACCTCATTGGTGATCAGGAAAAAACGTTTCATACCCTATTTTGCCTCGTCAAGCGCCCGATGCGCTTCGTCTATGAGCGCTTTGATCTGTACCGCCCGCTCCTCTTTTCCGAAATTCCCGCCCGCTTCTGCGAGAAGCGCTGTTAGCGCTGCTTCGGCTTCCTTTTCTGACAGGGCAAGAATCTCTTCTGAAATCCCCGTCCGCTTCTCCAGCCACATCAGATACTCGATATTGCCTTCCGGCCCCTTGATCGGTGAATAGGTCAGCCCTCTCACCGAAAAACCGATCATATCCGCATAATCCACTACCTTGTGCACCACTTCAGCGTGCACTTTTTTATCCCGCACTACGCCCTTTTTTCCAACCTTGTCGCGGCCGGCCTCAAACTGGGGCTTGATCAGGCACACCATCTGGCCCTGTTCGCGCAAAAGCTCTCTCGCCGGAATCAGAATCTTTGTGAGAGAAATGAAGGAAACGTCCACAGAAGCAAAATCGATGGGCTCGCTGACATCCTCCCCTGTCACATAGCGGAAGTTTGTCTTTTCCATACAGACCACCCGCCCGTCACTCCGAAGTTTCCAGTCCAACTGTCCGTGTCCCACATCGATGGCATACACCTTCTCCGCTCCATTTTGCAGCATACAGTCTGTAAAACCGCCGGTGGAAGCGCCGATATCCATACACACCCGATCCTGCAGCACAATCGGAAACTGTCTGATCGCCCGCTCAAGTTTTAATCCTCCGCGGCTCACATAGGGGAGCGTTTTCCCCTTCACCTCAATCGTTATCTTGCTCTCGTCAAACAGTGTGCCCGCCTTGTCCTCCCGCTGGTTATCCACAAACACATTCCCTGCCATGAGAAGGGCTTTTGCCTTCTCCCTGGACTGGGCGTATCCCTGTCTGACCAGAATCACATCCAGTCTTTCCTTCATAATGCCTGTCTGCCCGTCACCGCCTGCCAGGCTGAGACGACTTTTTCCTCCACTGACACCGCGTCAATACCTGTCTCCTGCTTCAAAAGCTCCACATTACCGTGCTCCACATACTCATCCGGGATGGCAATGCCGAGCACCCGGGTCTCCACTCCCAGAGAATCCACAAACTCCCTGACATGCTGTCCGAATCCGCCGCAGGCCACATTCTCCTCCATTGTGACAATCAGTTTATGGTTCCTGCAGGCCTCCCTGATCATTTCCTCGTCGATGGGCTTCACGAAACGGGCGTTTGCCAGCGAGCAGCCATAGCCTTTCTCTTTGAGCTTCTCCCGCACCGTGAGTGCCACTTTCACCATGCTGCCCACCGCCAAAAGCAGGATACCCTCTTCCGTGAAAATGGGTTCTGCCTTTCCGCAGGCGACGGGCGCTCTGTTTTCTTTCAATCCGTCAAAGGCCTCGCCTCTGGGATAGCGTATGGCAACAGGGCCGTTAAACTCCACCGCAAACTTGATCATATCGGAAAGCTCCCACTTATTCTTGGGGGCCATCACATGCATATTCGGTATGGAAGACAGGAAGGAAAGGTCAAACAGCCCCTGATGGGTCTCCCCGTCGCTTCCCACAAGCCCGGCCCTGTCGATACAGAATACCACCGGCAGATTCTGGATACAGACATCGTGCAGAATCTGGTCATAGGCCCGCTGCAGGAAGGAGGAATAGATTGCCACGATTGGCTTAAGTCCCCCAGCCGCCAGTCCGGCCGCAAAAGTCACAGCATGCTCCTCCGCGATGCCCACATCGAAGAAACGCTCCGGATACATGTTGCGGAACCGTTTCAGGCCCGTGCCGTCCGGCATGGCCGCCGTGATCGCCACCACCTTCTCATCCCGCTGTCCCAGCTTGCACATGACCGTGGAAAAAATATCCGTGTAGTTGGCTTTCGCCCTGGGAGAACTGGGAATCCCCGTCTCGATATCAAAGGGCTCCGCCCCGTGAAATCTGGCGGGGTGACGTTCCGCCGGCGCATATCCCCTCCCCTTCTGGGTAATGACATGGACAAGCACCGCCTTCTTAACTTTTCTGGCCTCCCTGAATATATGTACCATTTCCTGGATGTTGTGTCCGTCCACAGGCCCCAGATAGGTAATTCCCATATCCTCAAAAAACATGCCCGGCACCACCAGATGCTTAAAACTGCTCTTGGCACGCCTGATCTGGCTCACCACCTTATTCCCATACCGGGGCTTGCCCCGCAGGGAATTGTAGATTCCTTCCTTCAAATCCAGATACATATCCGCGGTCCGGATATTGTTCAGATATTTCGAGATACCACCCACATTCTCGGAGATGGACATATCGTTATCGTTTAAGACGATGATGAAATTTGTCTCCAGACGGGAGGCATTGTTCAACGCCTCGTAAGCCATGCCGCCCGTGAGCGACCCATCCCCGATCACAGACACGATGGTGTTATTTCCGCCCTGAATGTCCCTCGCCTTGACCATACCGAGTCCCGCCGATATGGAGGTGGAGCTGTGGCCCGTATCGAAACAGTCACAATCGCTCTCCTTCCTTTTCGGGAAACCGCTCATACCGCCGAATTTCCGCAAATTCACAAATCCGTCCCGGCGGCCGGTCAGGATCTTATGCGTGTAGGACTGGTGCCCCACATCCCAGATCAGCTTATCTTCCGGCAGGTCTAAAAACAAGTGGAGTGCCATGGTAAGTTCCACCGCCCCCAGATTGGACCCAAGATGCCCTCCTGTCACACTGATTGTCTGAATCAGGAATTTCCTGATCTCCTCCGCCAGCACACCGTAGTCCTCCGGTGCGATCTGTCTGATGTCGTTTGTCTGTGTTATCTGTTCCAGTAACATAGTATGCCCCTTATTTTTCTCTGTAGATCAACTGCTCCACCAATTTTTCCAGAAAGAGATTTCTTCTGTCAAAAGACTGTAAGATCGCCACTGCCTCCCTTGACAGTTCCTCCACCTGTCTCCCGGATTCCTCCAGACCATGCATCGTCACATAGGTGAGCTTATGATTTTTCTCGTCGCTCCCCACAGGTTTCCCCAAAACATCCGTACTGCCTGTCACATCAAGGATATCGTCCTGGATCTGGAAAGCAACGCCGATGTTTCCCGCACATTTCTCCAGACTGGCCACCGCTTTCTCATCCGCACCGGCAAGCACCGCGCCGATTGTCATGGCCGCCTGAATGAGAGCGGCCGTCTTATTTTCATGGATGAACAGAAGCGTCTCCTCCGTCACCTCTGCTTCCGGCCTTTCCGCCACAAGATCAGCGCACTGTCCGCCGATCATACCATAGACGCCGGCCTTTTTTCCTAAAATATTCAAGGCGCCTTCTATTCTCTGATAGTCCTCTAAGGCCGCTGCTTTTCCAAAAGCGCGAAGAGCCGTCTCAAAAGCATAATTCAAAAGCCCGTCCCCCGCGATCACGGCGATGTCCTCCCCGTAAACCACATGGGTCGTTTTCCTGCCCCTGCGGTAGTCGTCATTGTCCAGAGCGGGCAGATCATCGTGTATCAGGGAATAGGTATGGATAAACTCGATGGCCGCCATGAAACAGGAAAGACTCTCTCCCGCCCCGCCAAACAGGGCCGCAGTCTCCGCCATCATGAGGGGGCGAAGCCTCTTTCCGCCTGCCGACACCGCATACGCCATGGCTTCCAGCACCCTGCTCTGAAAGCCTTCTGGTTCTGGCAGATACATCCCAAGTATTTTTTCCACTTCCCCGGTCTTTTTCCTGAGTTCCTCGTCAAAATTCATCCAGCCCACCGTCCTCGTTGACTTTCAATACCTTCTTTTCCACCCGGTCAATGGTTTCATTGCACTTTGCCAGAAGCTCCATTCCCTGACGATACGCAAGAAAGGACTCCTCCAGCGTAATCTCTTCCGTCTCCAGACGTTCAATTACTTCCTCGACCTGCGCAAAAGCATCTTCCAAAGATATCTCCTGTTCTTTTTCTGCTTTATTTTCTTCTTTCTTTTTCGCCATTTTCCTTCTCCTGCACCTTCGCCAGAAGACTGCCGTCCTTTACATAAACTCTGATCTGTTCCCCCACGTCCACCTGCTCCACAGAGGAGAGCGTCCTGCCGGATGCATCCGCTGCATAGGCATAACCCTGACTCAGCTTGTCAAGCGGGGAAAGGCCTTTCATGCGCTCCGCATAAAGCGCAAGCCTGTGTCTCGCCTCCTGTACACGTTTCTCCATCACCGCCTGCAAACGCTCCTCCAGCGACAGGGACTGGGTCTTTTTCATGCGGAGGATATTCAGGGGACTGAGATATTTCAAACGCACACCGTACTGCCCCAGCCTGTTTCGATAATTCTGTATGGTACGTCTGCACAAATGCTGCATCGTACAGGCATACTCTGCCATCTGCTCCTCCAGCCGGCCAAAATCATAAACCGCCAGCTCCGCGGCGGCAGAGGGCGTCGGCGCCCGCAGGTCTGCCACAAAATCCGTGATAGTCACGTCTGTTTCATGCCCCACCGCCGAGATAATCGGGATATGGCAGTCGAAAACTGCCTGTGCTACCGCTTCCTCGTTGAAGGCCCACAAATCCTCGATGGAGCCGCCGCCCCTTCCCACAATAATCGTATCCACTCCCAGTTTTTCCATAGCGTGAATGCCGTTTATGATGCTGGGCACAGCCGCCTCACCCTGCACAATCGCCGGATAGAGAATAATCTGCACATAGGGATTTCTTCTGGAGGCCACGTTGATGATATCCCGCACAGCCGCTCCCGTCTCTGCGGTCACTACTCCCAATCTCCTGACATAGCGGGGGATCGGCTGCTTATACTGATCTGCAAACATCCCCCGCTCTGCCAGTTCTGCTTTCAGCCGCTCATACTTCTCATACAGGGCACCGATGCCGTCAAGCTCTATCGCTCTGGCATAGAGCTGGTATTTCCCGTCACGCTCATAGACATCCACACTGCCGTCAGCGATCACCTGCTGCCCCTCCGTCAGCCGAAAGGACAGTCCCTTCCTGTCAGAGGAAAACATAACACATGATATTGTGCTCTTCGCATCCTTCAGGGTAAAATAGATATGCCCGGAGGAATGATATTTACAATTACTGATCTCACCCCGAATCCGGACTTTCTGCATCATAAAATCCTGTGTGAACATATTCCTGATATAGGAATTGACCTGTGCAACTGTGTATACATTCTGCATACGAACCACCACTTCGGAGCAGGCAAACGGCCTGCGTCTGTCTTAAGCAAATTTGGCCAAAACGCCATTCACAAACCCATAGGACGCGTCCTGCCCGAATTTCTTAGCAAGCTCAACCGCCTCATTGATCGCAACGCCCGTGGGAACATCCTCGTCATAACAGATCTCGTAGACGGCAAGGCGGAGAATGGTCAGGTCAACCTTACTCATCCTGCCAGTGTCCCACCCCGACGCCTTTTCATTCAGCCTGGCGTCAATTTCAGACAGCTTCGCAGAAATTTTGTGAAATTTATCCGATACATAGACGGCGTCCTCATCCTTTGCGGCATCCTCATCCTCAAAGAACAGCTGCTCCTGCTCCGGCATATCTTCCATTTTATTAAATTCCACCCGGAACAGCAATTTAAAAATCTGTTCGCGCAACTCTCTTCTGCTCATAACCAACCACTCGCCCTATTTTTCTTTTGTCACATTAATCCCGGCAATTCGGATGTTTACATCCAGCACCTCCAGCCCGGTCATGTTCTCTATTGCGTTCTTCACTCTGGTCTGCACCCTCTGGCATGTTGCCGGGATATTATAGCCATACTCCATGGTAATTGCGAGTGCCACCTTGACTTTCTTCCCGGATACCTCCACCTTTGATCCTCTGGAAAGCCCCTTCACACCCACGCGGCTTAACAGCTCATTCGTAAGATTGCCGGCCATGGCGGCGACGCCGTCCACCTCCGTGGCTGCCAGCGCGGCAATCATTGCCACCACATCGTCTGCAATTCTTACCGTGCCGGCCTTCTCCTGTAATTCATACCCGCTCTTTTCCGATTCCTGTCCCATGCTTATCCCTGTGCCTTTCTCCATATTTGGCTTAAGTATACCAAAATTTCTTATTTTTGCCTAGTCCCATTCCGCCCTGCTTCCTGCCTGCCTTCCGTATCCTGGCATGCCGAAAGCGGGTCAGAGCCAAAAACTTAAGCTGTACTGTTTTTCGTTCTCCACATAGGATACCGCCTTGTCGGGAGCGTTCAGATACCGGAATATCCCCTGCTGTCCAATCAGCGTCTCGCGCATTTTCTGGTAGACAGCAGGCCCTTCACATTTTAATGTCACGTAAGCTTCTCCTCTCTCGTAACTGTCCGCAAAGATTTTTTCGATCTTCTCCTCGTCCCACTCCGTAAAGTAAACGCCCTCCCTCACATAATAATTGGCTTCTATGGCCGTGCAGAGCGGCAGATCCACCACATTGTCCGGCGTGTGCGTCTGCTCCATCTGCTCTGTGGTCACGCCGAGATAATCATAATTGATCGTCGGTATCTTCTCTATCGGGTAGTCACTGCCGCCCACCGCCTGATAGGAGGCGTCTCCCCATGTGGTATCCACATAATAGTATTCCCCGTCAATCCTCACAAGATTCCAGGCATGTCCTTCTCCGCCAACAACCTGTCCCAGCACAAGCGTTGCAAAGACACCCGCACGGTTCAGCAGGTACTGGGTCGCCTTGGCGTACCCCTGACAGACCGATTTCCGCTCCAGAAAAACAGAGCATATATTCTGGCTGTCCTTCGCCGCCGCATCGTAGTCTGTATGATGAATCAGGTATTCATAGACATATTTTACTTTCTCGTACTCATCCGCATCCTCCGGCATACCCGCAAGACATCGGTTTACATAATCATCTATCTGCTCCTGTTTCTCTGCCACTTCCTCCGGGCCAAACCGGTAACTTCCCGTAAATGTGATCTTTTTCAGAATATCGCCTAACGTGTATTCGGTATAACTGTAGCCTTCCACATAGAAAATCTCAGGATGATCGTTTAAGACACATTGAAACACGCGTGATATCAAATCCTTATCGCAGCTGGACAGCCTTACATTCTCCCGAAAATCCACAAGAGCCTCCAGAATTTCCAGATAAACCTGCTGCTCCTCCTCGGAAAGCTTTCCGAAGGCATAGCAGTCCTGCTGCTGTTCGCGGAGCTTCTCATCTGTCTGCGAAAGCACCTGTTCCGGAAGCTCATCCGGCTGCTGTCCCGCCCCCATGTCCTCCTGTCTGTACAGACTGCTCTCACGCCGGGAAAGCCTCTGTCCGGCATAGTACAGGGCTCCGGTCAGAGCTAACATGCTGATCAGAAATATAACTGTTTTTTTCATACACAGTCACCCTCCTCCCACAGGCCTGCGCTGTCTCCTACGTCCTGCCAAACTCTGACAAAATCAATCCTTCGTTTCTCTCCACCGTCATACCGATACTCCACTGATTGACAAAGAGCAAAAGCGGATTGTCCTTTAAATCCTTAATCTTCTTCATGTCCGAAGTTCCCGTCAGCCTGTCCAGATCAATATCCTTATTCTCGATCCAGCGAATGTACTCATAGGGCAGGTTCTCCAGCCTGATCTCCACGTTATATTCGTTCTCCAGACGATACTTCAGCACGTCGAACTGCAGGACGCCGACCACGCCCACAATGATCTCCTCCATGCCGGTATTAAATTCCTGAAAGATCTGGATGGCGCCTTCCTGCGCGATCTGCATGATGCCCTTTACGAACTGTTTGCGCTTCATGGTGTCCACCTGTCTGACCCGCGCAAAATGCTCCGGCGCGAAGGTGGGTATCCCCTCGTAGGCAAACTGTTCGCCGGGCATACAGACGGTATCCCCTATCGAAAAAATGCCCGGGTCAAAGACGCCGATGATATCTCCCGCATAAGCTTCACTCAATATTTTGCGCTCATCCGCCATAATCTGCTGGGGCTGGGACAGGCGCATCACCCGTCCCCCCTGCACATGCCTCACTTCCTCGTTCACGTCAAATCTGCCCGAGCAGATGCGCATAAACGCGATTCTGTCCCGATGCGCTTTATTCATATTAGCCTGAATCTTGAATACGAAGGCCGAAAAACCATGTTCTACCGGATCGATCAGCCCGATATCCGCCCTGCGGGGAAGCGGCGTGGTGGTCATCTTTAAGAAATGCTGTAAAAAAATCTCCACGCCGAAATTTGTGAGAGCCGAGCCGAAAAACACCGGTGTCAGATCACCCGCCTGTATCTGCTCCAGATCGTAGTCTGCGCTGGCCCCGTCCAAAAGCTCAATCTCCTCGGTGAGCTGGGAGAGAAACTCCCCGCCGATCTGTGCATCGAGCGTTTCTGTCTGCTCGATGGGAATCCGGGTGGCATGTCCCTCCTTCGTTCCCTTCTCCGTGTCGGCATAGGTAATCACACATTTGCCCGCCCGTTCATAGACCCCCTTAAAATTCTTGCCGGAACCGATGGGCCAGTTGATCGGGCAGGTGGCAATTCCCAGCTCCTTCTCAATATCATCCAAAAGTTCAAACGTGTCGTTCGCGTCCCTGTCCATCTTATTGATAAAAGTGAAAATCGGTATGTGCCGCATCACGCACACCTTGAACAGCTTGCGTGTCTGGGCCTCCACGCCCTTGGAGGCATCGATCACCATCACCGCCGAATCCGCCGCCATCAGGGTTCTGTAGGTGTCCTCCGAGAAGTCCTGATGGCCCGGCGTGTCCAGAATGTTGATACAGAATCCGTCATAGGAGAACTGCAATACGGAGGAGGTGACGGAAATTCCTCTCTCCTTCTCGATCTGCATCCAGTCGGAAACCGCATGCCTGGCCGTCGCCTTTCCCTTAACACTGCCCGCCAGATTAATCGCTCCCCCGTATAACAGAAATTTCTCGGTGAGCGTCGTCTTTCCCGCATCCGGATGTGAAATGATTGCAAAAGTTCTTCTTTTGTTTATCTCGTCCGCATATGTTCCCACGTCTTTATCCTCCAAATCTTTTCAAATTCCAAAGCTTCCCGGTTAATCCGCACTCTGCCGCAGAGCACGCCCGAAAAGCTTTCGGCCTTTCGCCGCGTACATTGTACCACAAATCAAGATACCACAGTATAAAACATTTATCAAAGAATTGCAAAGGAATTATCAGTCGTCGTCACTCACCGTACTGATCACGATGGCGTCCGCGCTCACTCCCGTTTTACGGATCACAATGTCCTCGATCTGGGCACGCTGCGCTTCCGACAATTCCGAAGTATTTACGACCACGTCCACGCTGTCCCCATCTATGCTGACAATCGCGTCGTCAAATCCTTTCGCCTCCAGCAGAATCTCCGCCGCCGTCTCTTTCTCCGCGATATCCGTCATGGAGATCATGCTGTTCACAGCATCCTGCTTCTGGCTCTCGCTGATATTGGCATTGTTGATGATCTCCAGAAGCGTCTCCTTATTCTGTACTCTGGTCTGCTCCTTCTCCAGTTTCGCACCGGAAAGGGGAGACGACGGATCGGCGGAAGTAAACACTGCTTCACCGGGAACCTCATCCATCTGCTCCTCCGCGAGAGCCTGCGCCAGCTCTTCGTCCACACTGCCGCTGTCCACCATGGTCACATCGCTGTCCAGACTTTCAATATCACCGGAAGCCTGCTCCATATCCTCATCTGACAAATCCAAAAGGGATGCGTACTCCGCCTCAGCGTCCTCCTGTGTAAGCCCGGTCGAACCCACTTCCCCGCTCACGCTCATCAGTTCCTCATCCGTCACCTTTGTTCCCGCAAAATTCAGGTAACCCGCCACTGCAATCATGATAGCAAGCGCCGTGATCATCATCTGGTTCTTTTTGATCATATTCTTCAATCTTCTTCTCCCCTTCACTGATTATTTGTTTTCATTTTAATTATTGATATTCTATTCATGTCTACATCAAATAATACCTGAATCGCTTCGATTATGTCCCTGCGCACCCGGGCCTGATCCGCACCCGGGGTAATTACGACGACGCCCTCCACGGACGGGGCAATCGTTTTTACCACAAGGGGCACGCTCTGTCCTCTCTCGTCCACGGTATGGATAACTGTCTTTTCCGTCCTGTTTTCCGATATATGGCGGCTTCCTCCTGCTGCGTCCGTCTCCGTCGTATCCGAAAATTCCTCCTCCCCATCTCTGGCCAGAACCTGCTCCTCCGACTCTTTCAAATTGATCAGCACCTTAACCGTTCCCGCCCCCTCCACACAGCGGAGGCTCTCCTCAAGCTTCTCCTCCCAGTATGTCACATAATCTGTTTTCTCTTTCTCATATTCGAACGTTTGTTCGTCTTTTATTGTAGAGTCGGATATGTCCAATAGACTGGACTTTGATTTTTCTTTTTCAACCGGCAGGGATATCACACACAACAGCATGCCCACGAGAACCAGAATCAGCCACTGATCTTTTCTAAGTTTCTTTCCCCCGCTTATCCGCTCGAAAAACTTCTTAGCCTCCCCCATTCCGTCTCACCTCCACTCTCTCCTTGTCTATCTCCAAAAGTGATGCAAACCGCTCGCGGTATATAGAAAAAACACTCTCCGCAGACGGGTCAGGCTCCTCCCCAATCACAATCTCATCTATCCCAATCCGGCTCTCCCCATCCACAGCCGCCTTTTCCATTGTAATCTCCACCTCCGCCAGCATCGTTCCGCCCTCCCCGGAAGGGTCTTTTGTCAGCTGCAAAGCCACCCGCTTTACACGGTAATCCTCCCCCTCAATTTCCCGGTTCAGAAGTTCCTTCACTTCTCCTTCCATACGGCTGATCAGCGTACTTTGGGCATCCACGCCCACCCGTCCGGCTGTCGCCTGGTCTGCGCCCCCTTCCGCTCCTGAAAAGACAGGCATATCCGTCAACTCCTCCAGTTTCTCCAAAACCGCCTCCGGTTCCTTCCACTCCGCACCGGAAAGCTGCAAAAAAGGCCTGAGAAAAAGGAGCAGAATAATGATTCCAGACACCGATTTGATGTACTTCTCATACTGCCTTCCCGGCGCAAAATGCACTACCGCCTGTGCGGCAATCATAAAGATACCAATTTCCCTGATATTTTCTAACATTCCATCCCCCTGTCAGTGGACAGCCTGTCCCGTGGAATAGGTGATAATCGCCACCTGAATCATAAACATACCGACGGAAGTAAGGGCAATCCGCAAAAGCATCAGATTTCCCTCACCCACCCGGCTCACGCAGTTTGTCAGCCGTTTATCGCTTACTATGCCCACAAGAGCAGCGCTCAGCTTGATCACACAGGAAATCAGCGCAATCTTTATAACCGGTACCGCGCAAAGCACAATAAGAATAAGTGTGATATACAGACCAATGCTGTTTTTTACCAGAATGGCAGAACCGACCACCATCTCAAACATCCCCTCCGTCAGGCTGCCGATCCCCGGCATGGAGGAAAGCGCCTTTTTGACTGTAGTAAAACCCAGCGAATCAATAACAGGCGATATCATTGATTGCAGCAAGCTGAATCCGGTAATCACCCACACGGATGCCTTCACGCCCCCTTTTATCATTTTCTCCGAAAGCTCCAAAAGCAGCGCCAGTTTTTCCTCCATCCAGACGCCGTTGATCACAACGAGCAGGATATACACGTGGACAAATGGCAGGAGAATCGTGAGAAACCCCCACTCGATCAGGTATACCGCAAGCAGCAGAAGCTGATAATAAGCGGACGCCGACGCCGCCCCTGACGCGCTCCCAACCGCCAGCATGTAAGTGGGAATGTACAATTTCATAAAAGTGGAAACGCTGCTTAGTATCTCCCGCACGGTATCCGCCGTATCCGAAAAAAACTTTAACAGCACTGCAATCAGCAGCAGATAAATGAAATAGAACGCCAGATCCGACACCTGATGATCCTTGAAGAGATCCGCAAAATTTGAAAAGAGAGCCGCCGCCACTCCCAAAATCAGAATCGTAAAAAAAAGTGTCTGAAATTCCTCCCGCTGAAACAGAACGGCTCCCGACAGTCCTCCTCCCAGTTTCTTTAACGCCTCCACAAGCTGTCCGCCCATGATATCCGCAAGCACTGCCTTCGCATCAAAAGAAAAAGAAGGGAACAGCCTTTCAAAATCCACAGCGACCGCATCCATGTCCATCTGTTCCCAGACCAGAGCGCTCTCCTCCACCCCCATCAAAAACGCCTCCCTTCCCATAACATATTGCTATCCCGCAATCGACTGTATGCTCTCCATCAGAGAAAGAAGCACCGGCATCCCCATGGAAAGAATGTAGAGCTTGCCGAGCATCTCGACCTGTCCCGCCACTCCGCCGTATCCGGCGTCCTTGCAGATTCCCGCACAAAATTCGCAGGCATAGGTGGCGCCTGCCGCCTTTAAAAGCAGTGCAAGATAACTGTAATTCTCCCGAAGATATCCCCGAAGCAGATCCATCCCGGACAATATCTGCATAAAATAGCGCATGATATATTCCAACATGACAAAACAGACTGCAAGCGCCACATAAGCACTGTATTCCGTCTTATGGCTCTTCAAAGAGACCGCCAGAAGAACGCCAACCACACCGATCACACCGGCTTTCACCATATCCATATACTCTTCCTCCTTACCGGGCCTGCGAAACAGCGGTTTACAAAACCCACCGGGCCTGCGAAACAGTGCCCGGGATTGAATCTCAGATTCAATCAAGTCACAGTTCGAACAGCTGCTGCATCATCACAAACAGATCGTATATGTAAGGAACTATCCAGGTTAAAACAAGAATTAACCCTGCGAGACTGATTAAAAAGGCATGTTCTTCCCTTCCGCTATGTTTTAAAACCTGATTTAATATTGTGACCAAGATACCGACCGCCGCTATCTTGAAAATCAGACTTACGCTCATCCTTCCTCCCTGTCGTTTCCATCACAGCAGCAGAATTGTCAGGAGCAGCCCTGTCAAAATACTGACACTGCGTATCATTTTTGATCTGTTCTCACAGGTTTCCTCTGCCTGTCTGTATCTGCCTTCCAGAAATGCCTCCGCCAGGCCGATCCGTCCGGACTGACCGCCCTCCTCCTGAAAGCTCAGTGTTTTCGGAAGTTCTGCCACTGTCTCCCGCTCGTCCTCCCGCAGTGGAAGCTGTTTCAGACAGGCCTGCACCTCAGCCTCCCACACCTCCGGAAAATCCCCGCCCTTCTCCTCCCTTGTCCGCTCATAAATCCTGACAAAGCAGGAATGATAGCAATCGTCATTTAATTCTGAGAGAAGCAGGCAGATCTCCGGCAAAGTATGCTTCCCATATGAAATTTCACTCCGCATCTGCCCCATAATATGAAACAGCGTCCGCAAATGCCTGACTCTTTCCTTCTCCTGACCGGCCTTTGCGCTCCCCCATCCGGCACATCCGGCCAGAATACATAGAATGCCTATCAGCTTATACATGGTTTCCCTTCCCCGTCAAAAACCCCTGTGACTCTGCATATCCCCATTCTTCTGTCAAGCGTCACATACCGTTCAAACAGTCTCTCTTCTATTACATAACGCATATAATTTTTATGACGCACCTCATCCAGAGAGCTGCCGTGCACGGTGGCCAGAAGCCGGCACCCGCAGCCGCTGGCCATCTGCAGCGCCTGTACGTCTTCGATGCTTCCCAGCTCATCCACCGCCAGAACCTGCGGAGCCATGGAACGGATTAGCAGCATCATACCCTCCACTTTGGGACAGCCGTCCAGCACATCCGTGCGGATCCCCACATCGTTCTGGGAAACCCCAAGATAAGATCCGGCAATCTCCGACCTTTCATCCACAACGCTCACATTGACACCTTCTCCGTATGCCGTTCCCTCTGATACCTGTCTGATCATATCCCGGAGCATCGTTGTTTTTCCTCCTCCCGGCGGAGAAATTAAAAGTGTATTTAACACTTTTCCATTCTCGAAAATACAGGGTATCACCGGATCGGCTGCACCTCTCACCTGATGGGCAATGCGGATATTTAAATAACGTATGTATTTCATATTTTTAATTCGGCCGTCCCCGTCCAGTATGACCTGTCCTGCCACCCCTATCCGATGTCCTCCCTGTACCGTCAAAAATCCCTGCCTTATCTCATCTGCAAAGGCATAGACGGAGTAGCGGCACAAATGCTTTAACAAGTCCTCCAGCTCCCCGGACGCTGCCCTTGCGGCTTTTTCCGGCCTGTCCACAATCCGTCCCTGCGTGTCCACAAAACGCTCCCGATTCCCGATCCATACAGACAGCGGCATTCCGGCTCGTAATCTGATTTCCTGTAGTTTTTCCGCCTGCTCTGCCACCTCACGCCATCTGTACCTGATCCCGTCGGGAAACAGACAAAGAACTTCCTCCGGACGCATTCACATTCCCCCTTATCTCATTACAATATATGAAGCTTTGTCCAAGTTATGCTTGCAAAAATTGAGCTTCGCTCAATTACGAGATTTGCCTGTGGCAAACTCGGATTCAAACACACTCGAATATCCTGAAAAAACCAGTGGCATTTCCCGAAAAAAAAGGGTAGAATAGATAGGGAAAAACGGTAAAAGGGTAAAAGAGGAATCGCTATGAAACTGGACATGCACTGCCACACGAAAGAAGGATCTCCAGACGGGAAACTGGAATTATTGGAAAATATTTCCCTGTTAAAACAGAAAGGCTATCAGGGAATGCTCATCACCGACCATAACTCCTACAAAGCCTACCGCTATTATAAAAAGCTGAAAGAGAAACCGGACGACTTTATTGTCCTGAAGGGAATCGAATACGACACAATAAACGCCGGCCACATGCTTATCATCATGCCAACCGGCGTCAATCTGCCAATTCTGGAACTGAGAGGGCTGCCCCTCCTTCTTCTCATAGAGATCGTTCATTTTTACGGCGGTATTCTGGGCCCCGCCCATCCCTGCGGAGAGCGCTTTTTGAGCGTCTGTAGTACACTGCGGACCAAACTCAACGAAACCATCTACCGCAAATTCGACTTTGTCGAAGGTTACAATGCATGCGAGGACGCGGATTCCAACATGTGCGCCATGGCGCTTGCAGAAAAATATAATCTTCCCTGCTTTGGCGGCAGTGACTCCCACAAGGAGGACTGCGCCGGTTTCGGATACACCATACTTCAGGAAGACATTTCCAATGAGACAGAACTGATCCGTTATATCCGGGCCGGAAAAGCGACCATCATCGGCGGCCGCCACTACATGCACACCACAAAAGCCAAGCTTGGCAGGGCGAATAACATTCTGGTTTACTCCTTCTGGCTCTACAACAAATTTCTGGCTCTGTTGCGCAAAAAGGCACGGAATCTGGAACTGATGGAAAACCAACTGCTCGACTCCATCCTTGCCGGCAAACGGGAAACAACGCGCTATATTACGCTGGGGGACGAATAATTCCGGCTATGGATCTTTCCCCTCCTTGTCGTTTGCCATCTCCTTCAGCTCTTCAAAGGCGCTCTCATAGGCCTGCGAGCGCATGGTGGGGTTGTTGAGAATCATATCACGCTTAAAGAAATCCAGACGCCCGATTCCTTTGTCCCTTTCTCTGTAGAGGCTGAATTTGCCGCGAAGTTCAGCAATCTCCTCTTTAGCGCTCTCTCCGTAAGCGGAAGGCCGGCTCAAAAGCGCTTCCTTTATTGTTGCAAAGCGCTGTTCCAGACTGGCTGAAAGTTCGTTTACCCAAAGTTCCCTGCGCTCTCCCCTGTCCATCCGTCTCTGCTCCTTCTCATCGTTGTTGAACGCAACAAACACATCCAGACGCTTTTGCATGCGCTCCAGTTCCTCTCTGGCCCTCATGATCTTTACCAGAATATCGCGCAGATCCAGCGCCGCTTTGAAAGACAGTGTAAAATCAGCTACGATGTAGACGGTGAGAATTACCGTCGTATAATATAACACCTGTCCCGGTATCATATACATCATTTTTTCAATGGGCCGGTGTATCACTCTGGTCATCAGAACCGTAAAAAACCCCCATGTCACCGAAGACCTCAGGCAGATATGCCCCTGAAAGTTGAGAAGCCGCTGTGAGTAATCCCAATATCTCACCTGGAAGAGTGTTTCCATGGCAACCCCCGTCACATATTCCAGCGCCGTCGCACCGACCACACCGGCTATATACGTCAGCAGGATATCGTCAGCAAAGGGTCTGGAGACCACCAGCATCATGATTGCGCCGCTGCCGTACAGCGTCAGAAAGGGGCCTCTCATAAAGCCCCTGTTCACCCACTTTTTCGACTTCAGCGACACATAAACCGATTCAAAACACCAACCCGCAAAACAATAGAAATAAAACAAAAAGAGCCACTGCACTCCATTATAGCCAAACATAAAATGATAACTCCTCACATAAAACTGATGATTTCTTCTTTCGGAGCCTTCGTCTGCTCCACACTGAGGGCATGCAGTACCGGACCCTCGCCCTGATACTGTTCAAAATACGCTTTCTCCACCCGGGCCGTAACCTTTACCCACTGTTGGTTCTCCAGCGAATTTGTCCCCTCGTATGCACATGCGTATCCCAAAAAGGCCATATCCTCTGCACAACAGGTCATGGCCATGCGGCCCGGCACAAAATACCCCTGCGGAAACTGTTCTGGTTTCAGTACCATTCCCACAAAGGAGATCGTCTTTCCTTCATAGCGCTCCAGATGATCCATGGAATCCAGATACCAGATTCCATAACCCTCGTTATCTAATTCAATCACCGGCGCCTTCAGGTCGTAAGGAAGATCCTCCTCCATAATCTCGTTGATCTCGCCGTTGGCATCCTCAAAAACAATCTCTGCCTTTGGATTGATCGCCTTCACATTCCGTTTATAACTTCCAAGATCCTCCACTCCGTCACAGCGGTTAAAGATGATCAGCTCCGACTTCCTGATCTGCTCTGCGAGCAGGGACTTCATATTCGTGAAATACATGGGAAAGGTGGAAGCGTCAATCGTGGTAATCTGCTGTTCGATCTTCCAGTGCCAGGGGAGTTTCATCTCCTTGTAATTCCACATGCCGTTGTATTCAATGATAATGCGCTCCGGCTTATGCTTTTTTTCCAGTTCGATCAGTCTGGCAGGGACAAACGCTTCCTCATCGTCGATCACCTCCAGCACGGTGCGGCTCTGTTTTAAGAGCATCGGATCATACTCGTTCTCCCCCTCCTCGCAGAGAATGAGAAGCGTCTTTCCGCGCACCTGAAAGTAAGGCTGCGCCAGTGTATACGTGATAAATTCCGTCTTGCCGCTCTCCAAAAAGCCGTTGATCATATAGACCGGTTTCATATCCGTCTCTCCCTTCTGTTAACTGCGAAAGAGCTCAGCCAGCTTATCTTCCTTTAAACCTGCGCCGATCACACAGAATTTGCCCGTCACAACGGGCTTACCATCCCTGACATTACTCTCCTGCGGCACATAGTCAAAATAAATCCAGCCGCCGTCCGCATTTTCCACCATACCCTTGGCGCGAAGCACCAGACCGTATTCCTCTTCTTTATCCAGCTCCTGCAGAATATGGCCGATCTCCTCTCTGGTATAGACAGCCGGCGTCTCCATCCCCCAGGTTGTAAATACCTCATCCGCATGGTGGTGGTGATGATGCCCCTCATGGTCATGGTGACAGCAATCGTGATCATGGCCGTGGTCATGATGATGTCCATGCTCCTCATGGCCATGTTCGTGCTCATGATGCCCATGCTCGTGCTCATGATGATGCTCATGCTCCTCATGGCCATGGTGGCAGCACGCATGCCCGTGATGATGTCCCTCATGATCGTGGTCATGCCCGTCATGCATCTCCATCACTTCCCGCATCAGTTCCGCCTCCAGATCGCCGGCGCCCTCTATCGTCTCCAAAATATCTTTGCCCTCCAGCGCATCCCATGGCGTCGTGACGATGGTTGCCTTTGCATTATGCTCCCGGATCATTTCCACACAGGCTGAAATCTTCTCCTCGCTCAGCTTGTCTGTCCTGCTCAGCACAATCGTACCCGCATGCTCGATCTGGTTGACAAAAAATTCACCGAAATTCTTAATATACATCCTGCACTTGCAGGCGTCCACCACTGCAACCGCGCTGTTAAGCTGCACATCCCTGTCAGTCATGGCCTCCTGTACCGCCTTCATGACGTCCGAAAGTTTTCCCACACCCGAAGGCTCGATCAAAATCCGTTCCGGCTCGTAGGTATCGAACACTTCCTTTAACGACGCCCCGAAATCACCCACCAGAGAGCAGCAGATACAGCCGGAATTCATCTCCTTAATCTCAATACCCGACTCCTGCAGGAAACCGCCGTCGATACCGATCTCGCCAAATTCATTCTCTATCAGCACCACCTTCGTACCGGCAAGCGCCTCCTTTAGGAGCTTTCCGATCAGCGTGGTTTTTCCGGCTCCCAGAAATCCGGAAAAAATATCAATCTTTGTCATTACTGCATCCTTCCTTTCTATTTTTCACAAACTTCTCCCACTAATCAAGATTTAACTTTCTGCTCATCACATACCAGGTGAGTATATAAAACACCACACAGCTTATAATTCCCGCAAGCAAGGTTGTCTCCCACTGATTATTAAAATAGGGTAAATAATCCACCTGATGGGAGCTCTGGCTATAAAGCGCCCACCGGAAAGCATAATACATCCCCTGGAGCATACAACCTACCAAATAGATTCCCACATACCATGCAAAAGATACCATCAGTTTGTGGTTGGAAGAAAGCTGTCCCAGAGAAATACAGGCTCCTATTTTAAGCACTCTTGCAAATATGGAAAAGACCCCCGCCACCAAAGTCATTATCATGCTAAAGACCCTGATCTCCTCTCCGCTCAGAAATTCAATGGTCTCCATCATTCCCTCCATCATGGAGAAAAAGACATCCTCAGATGACGCAAACAATATAACAACGGAAAGGTAGATCAGCACCACGCTGATTCCCACCCATATGGCGCTGACAAGAGTCTTGGCGATAATGATATGGTGGGTATCCACCGGCAGGGTATGCAGAAGATAACCCTGGTCCCCGTAAGTGGATGTGTAAAAACGATGGATCAGATAGATTGCCGTGCCCACATACACCGCAAACATGCTCAGCACATAGGTGAGGATCACCATAACCGCCACAAAATCCACCATGCCGTAATCGCCTGAATCCCTCATCACATTCACCATGCACACCGCCAGCACAGTCATAACCACCGTCAGAAGATTGGCCGCAAGAAGCAGCTTCCATGTGGCTTTCCACTCGTATTTCATCAATTTTCCTAACATGCGAACACCTCCCTGAAAAACTGATCCACAGACTTATGCTCGTTGCGCCTGATCTGCTCGGCTCCCGCCTGTAAAACGATATTTCCGTATTTGATAAACACCACCTCGTCCAGCACATTTTCCACATCCGAGATCAGGTGGGTAGAAAGCAGAATTGATCCGTTCCGGTTATAGTTGCTCACAATGGTATTTAAAATATAATCCCTGGACGCGGGGTCCACGCCGGCAATGGGCTCATCCAGAATATACAGGTCTGCATCCCTGCTCATCACCAGAATAAGCTGTACTTTCTCCTTAGTCCCCTTTGAGAGGTTTTTGAGTCTCTCCTGAGGCGGAATCTGAAGCCTTGCCAGCATATCATAGGCCCTGTCTATCCTGAAATCCGGGTAGAAATCCTGAAAATACTGCACCATCTCGATCACTTTCATGCCCGGATGCAGATAGGTTCTCTCCGGCAGATAGGAGATCCGCAGCTTCGTATCGATCCCCGGACGCTGCCCATTAATCAGGACTTCTCCTGCCGTAGGCCGCAGGAGCCCGTTCATAATCTTAATCAGCGTGGTTTTCCCGCTGCCGTTTGGGCCCAGAAGCCCGATAATCCTGCCCCGTTCCAGATTCAGATAAATCTGGTTTAAGGCTATTTTTCTTCCGTAGGTCTTTGTCAGACCCATACACTGCACAATCGGCGCCATGTCCATGTTTTTCCTCCCTTTTGTATGCTCACGCGATGGTGATACGGTAGGCCGCCTCGAAAACGCCTCCCGAAAGTTCCTGTGTCCACTCCCGCTCCTTAAAATCTCCCATATAATCCACACTGTCGCACCGCCCATACCATGGCTCAATGCAGATAAACGGCGCCTTCTTCTTCGGCGGTGACCAGACGCCGAACAAAGGCGCGTCAAACTCCACTGTCAGATAAGGTTTCCCGTTCGGTCCCGCCAGCGAAACGCTGTGGGCCTGATCTCCCTCTATGACCAACGCATCCCCGTCAAAGAGATCCGCGGTAACCGGCAGAATCCCGTCCCGCAGTGCATATGTCTTCTTCGTCTTTCCCAAAAGACCGCCCTCAATGCAGGAGGACTCAATGCTTTCCTTCGTGTCAAAAACCAGCCTGTACTGGGTCTGATCTGTACCCGGATCAATGGGGCACAGAAACGCCGGATGCCCTCCTATGGAAAACCAGATGGGTTCCTTTCCCTGACTGCCCACCCTCCATTTTACTATCACTGTGCGCTCCACAAGCTCATATCCGATTTCCAGTAAAAACGGATATGGGTACTTCTTCAGCGTCTCTTCATCAGAGCTTAACGTAAACCATATCTCCGAAGCCACCTGACTTTTCAACTGAAACTCCATGTCTCTGGCAAAACCGTGCTGTCCCATGGAATAGGCCTGATTGTCCACTCGGAATATACCGTCCCTGAGGCCGCCCACAATGGGAAACAGCACCGGCGAAGTCCGTCCCCAGTAAGCCGGATCACCGTGCCACATATATTCCCTGCTGTCCGGCACACTCTTTAAGGACTTAAGCTCCGCCCCCAGACTGTCCACCTGTATTGTAATTTTGCTGTTGCTGATCTGAAATAACGCCATAGCTTCCTCCTGTCTTCCCCTGCTATCATACCATAGCCTGTCAAAAAAAGGTATATCTATTCCCCCACGATCTCCCGGTAAGCCTGCTGTACCTGATCCACGGGGACTCCCGCCACTTCATTCTGCCAGGTCCCGCCTGCAAGCAGGCCGATCAGATGTCCGCATCCGTCGAAGATGCCGCCGCCTGACATGCCCTCCTTCGCAAACCCACGCAGGTAAAGCATTTCTCCGCCAAAGATGTCGATATACCTCCCTGTCTCCTCCACAGAAGCCTCCTGATATACGATCTCCTGCGCCGTCCGGTCCGCGCCCAGACAAAACGCTGCATCCCCCGCCGAAAGGGAAGTGTAAATTTCCCCATCCACAGGGACATGCCGGAGAGTCAGAAGTGTTTCCGTGCCAATCTCACTCTTTTCCACCTTCAAAAATCCCACATCGCAGTCCTGCGCGCTTCCAATCGCCCGTGCGCTCACATAAAACCCCTGCGGAAACCAAACCACGCCCACATCTTCCCGCCAGTATTCCAGCACGTGCCTGTTGGTCGCAATTACCACACCGTCAGATGTCAGTTGAAAAATAACGCCGCTTCCATAGGCATTTCCCATGTCAATCCGCACAATGCTGTCCCTGACATTTTCACATGCCTTCTCCACATCCTCCTCCCGGAGCACAGGACAGTGTGCCAGTCCCAAAGCCAGCATTCCCTCATAGAGATCCTGTCCGCTCACACTCTGAATCAGATGCGGCGGCAGGGACGGCTCCTTCGCCTGTACCGCCTGCGGCAGCACCGCCGGCTGTTTTGTCTGCGGCAGCACCCACGGTATACCGAGCAGCAGAATTAGAATAACAGATGCTTTTTTATAGTTCTTTCCGCTCTTCGTCACAGGCCGCTCCTTGTTGCAAATACTTTTTCACAGGGGCACAGAGAATGTTCCATCCCTGTGCCCCTGCTCTTATGAACCTATTTTATAAAGAAATAAGCGGAACGGTAAGCCGGGTTATGTCTCGAATGATCATCTATCTAGGAACTTCGTTGCCGAAGTCCTCCAGCGACCTACCTGAAAGCAGGCCGGGCCGGCCTGTCGCTCTCTGTTTGGTCTTGCTCCGGATGGGGTTTACACAGCCCGTCCCGTTACCGTGACGGCGGTAGTCTCTTACACTGCCATTCCACCCTTACCCCGGCGTATTGCTTCGCAAAACGTCTGGAGCCGCTGACACGGCTTCGCGCTGCTTCACAAAATCTCCGGGGCGGTTTGTTTTCTGTTGCACTGGCCTTGGAGTCGCCTCCACCGGACGTTATCCGGCATCCTGCCCTATGGAGCCCGGACTTTCCTCGACTGCACCCTTTCGTCTGTACAGCCGCGATCATTTGTCCCACTTATTTAGAAATCACACTTCAAAACAGCTTCCGCCTACAAACTCCCTGCACAGGGAATTTTTCGGCAGTTCTTCGCTGCTGATCCCCAGAAAATATTCCAGGAATTTAAGCAGCCGCTTCGCTTCATGATATTCCGGTTCTCCTTTCTTTATGTCAAAAAGCAGCGGTTCCGCATACTGTTTCAGCACGGCCAGCTCGAAAAGCAGCGCCGAGTTGAACATGGCGTCCGCCTCCTCCTGGAACGGGAAAATATACTGCTCCTCGCCCCTCCTGACAGAGGGCCACATGGAAATGGTTTTGGCCGCAGATGCGCCCCTTGTCCTGGCATCCCGCACAATACGGCGCAGAAGCCGGTTGTCCGTGGTTGGAATCCGGTTGTGTTCATCCACATTCAGGGTCGTCAAAGCGCTGATATAAATCTTATACTTGCTCTGGGCCGGAAGGGAATAGGACATCTTTTCATTGAGCCCGTGGATTCCTTCGATGACCAGAATGTCATTCGCAGCGAGTCTGGTTGTCTTTCCGCTGTACTCTCTTTTTCCTGTCTTAAAATTAAAGGTTGGGAGCTGTACGCTCTCTCCTGCCAGAAGCGCCGCCATGTCCTGATTAAACTGCTCCACGTCAAGCGCCTCCAGACATTCGTAATCAGGCTTTCCGTCCGCGTCAAGCGGCGTCTTATCATGATTCAAATAATAATTGTCAAGCCCGATGGGATGCGGTTTTAATCCGTAAGTGCGAAGCTGAATGGACAATCTGTGGGAAAAGGTAGTCTTACCGGAGGAGGAGGGGCCTGCAATCATAACAAATTTGACTCCCTCGCGCCTCGCAATATCTCTGGCTATCTCACCGATCCGTCTCTCCTGCAGCGCCTCCTGCACAAGAATCATGTCCGAAATACTGCCGCTGCATATCTGGTCGTTTAAGTCTCCTACCGTGTCTATTCCCAGCTCCCGGCCCCACTCTCCCGTGGCAAGCAGCGTCTGGAAAAGTTTCCTGCGGGGCTTAAACTCCGGCAGCGTATCGGGATCTTCCTGATCCGGAAGCAGAAGGATCATGCCCCCCTCGTAGGCAAAAAGGTCAAAATTCCTGATATAGCCGGTGCTCGGCATCATGTAGCCGTAGAAATAGTCGTAATAGTCTCCCATACAGTAGACGTTGATATTGGAGCTTCTGCGGTAACGGAACAGGGATACCTTGTCCCTCATGCCATTCTCCTCAAAAAGCGCCACTGCCTCGTCAGAAGGGTACGCTTTCTTCGTCACCAGCAGATCCATGTCCACCAGCTCGCCCATGCGGTCCTTCACCTTCTCGATGGTCTTTTCATCCAGTTTCAGGCCGTTTTTGAAAGAGCAGTAATAGCCGGCGCCAATGGCAAAATCCACCTTCACATTGGCCGCAGCCTCCATGCCCGCCACATCCTTAACAGCCTTCATCAGAAGCATAATGGCCGTTCTCACATAAGTCTTATGGCCGGTTGCATCCGCATAGGTGATAAAGCCAAGCTCGCAGTCTTTCTCCACCCGCTTCATAAGCTCACGGATCTTACCGTCCACCGTCACCAGCGCGATCTGGCTGACGTAGTCATTCTGGTGTTTCTCCGCTATGACCTCGTACCTGGTACCATCCTCATAGCGTTCCTCTTTTCCGCCGATTTTGATTGTAACCATAGACGCCCCTCCTTTATGTAAACCGTTTTCGTCTGCGAAACATTATGTAAACCGCCTCTGCACCTGCCTGTTGTCCGCAAGCAAAAGCTCCACCTGGGCATATCTGGCCCGTCTCTTTTCATCCGTCAGCCCCTGCTCCCGCAAATTCGCAAGAATTTCTTCGTAAACAGAGGCCTCCCTCTCCAAAAAAGAAGAAAAAACAGGTGTTTTCTTTCGCAGCAGCACCGGCCCATACCGATCTTCAAGTTTATATAACTCTTCATCAGTCACACCGGTACATCCGCCTGTCGCTGCCGGCGCGTCTTCCATCCGCGCCTGTGCATGTCCGTCCGTGTTTCTGCCGCCTGCCGCCCGGATCACCTGATAAAACTTGCCGTCCTCCTCAAGTATCTCCTCGTCAAGGACAGGATAGCCGCCCTCCCGCAAAAACCGTCGGAATTTCTCGATTTCCGACTGAGGCTGTAACACCAGCTCCCGAAAAGACGCTGTCTTTTCCCGGTCCTTTGCCAGAATACGCATCATCAGACCACCGCCCATACCGGCGCAGACCAGCGTGTCCGCCTCGCCTTTTTCATAATTATGTAAACCATCTGACAATCTGGTCTCTATCCGGCTTTCCAGACCATAAACTGCCACATGCTCTCTTGCCGCGCGCAGAGGCCCCTCCCGCAAATCCATTGCCAGCACCCTTGGGCTGATACCCTGCTGTACCAGATAGATCGGTACAAAGCCGTGATCGCACCCCACATCGCAGACCACATTTCCCGCGGTCACCATATGAGCCGCTGTCCGCAGTCTTTTGGATAATGTCACTGGCCGCATCAGTCCAGATAATCCTTAAGCTTCCGGCTCCTGCTGGGATGGCGGAGCTTTCGCAGCGCCTTGGCTTCGATCTGTCTGATACGCTCACGGGTCACATTGAACTCCTTACCCACTTCCTCGAGGGTTCTGGCCCGTCCGTCATCCAGTCCGAAGCGCAGACGCAGCACCTTCTGCTCCCTCTCTGTCAAGGTGCCAAGCACTTCCACCAGCTGTTCCTTCAGCAGGGTGAATGCCGCCGCATCTGCCGGTACCGGCACATTGTCATCCTGAATAAAATCTCCTAAATGGCTGTCCTCCTCCTCACCGATGGGCGTTTCCAGAGACACCGGCTCCTGGGAAATCTTTAAGATCTCTCTCACACGCTCAACAGGCATATTCATCTGCTCCGCGATCTCCTCGGGCAGAGGCTCTCTCCCCAGCTCCTGCAGAAGCTGTCTGCTCACCCGGATCAGCTTATTGATGGTCTCAACCATATGCACGGGAATACGGATGGTTCTGGCCTGATCGGCAATGGCTCTGGTGATCGCCTGTCTGATCCACCAGGTCGCATAGGTGGAAAATTTATAACCCTTGCGGTAATCGAACTTCTCCACCGCCTTGATCAGACCCAGATTTCCTTCCTGAATCAGATCGAGAAAGAGCATGCCACGGCCCACGTAGCGCTTTGCAATGCTGACCACCAGACGCAGATTGGCCTCCGCCAGACGCTGTTTTGCCTCCAGATCGCCCATCTCCATCTTCTTGGCCAGCTCGATCTCCTCCTCGGCGGAGAGAAGCGGCACCTTGCCGATCTCCTTCAGGTACATCCTGACAGGATCCTCGATGCTGATACCGTCAGGCACGGAGAGATCAATGTCCTCCACATCCACCTCGTCCTCTTCCGTCAGTATGATCTCTTCATCATCTACGTCGTCCTCCTCAGTGATGCGCAGCACATCCACGTTATTCTGTTCCAGAGTCTCTAATATTTTGTCAAACTGCTCCTCCTCCAGAGTAAGATCCGCAAAATAATCATTGATCTCCTGATATTCCAGAACATTTTTTTTCTTCTTTGCAACAGCCAGGAGATCTTTTAAACGCTCCTCAAACTTTGCCTGTACATTTTCATCCATGAATTGCTCCATCCTTCCTATGTTTAACCTCTGTCCGATTGTAAACGTGCCTTTTTTCGATTAGCTTACCCTGATCACAGGGAAATATGCGCTTTTTTCAGTTCCTCAAGCGCCTTTTTCCCCGATATTACCTGATTTAAAGCCTCCATATCGGAACCCATCCTGTCCGAATAGTAATTGAAACTGTTCTCTTTCACAGCCGCCACCACATCGAGAAGCGCCTTCTCCCTCTCCTGCTTCGTGTTGAGGCTTTCCAGCTTCGTGTTGAAGATAGCGGCCACCTCCCGCTGCTCTTCCTCTTCCTCAAAAGCGCTCACAATGGAGGCCGGTGAAAAGTTCCCCGCATCCAGCCCGGCAAACAGCTTGTCCGCCACCTGCCGGTAAAGCTCCTGCGTAAAGTCGGCCGCCGAGATATAGCCTTTGATCTTCGGATAGATCTCCGGCTCGTCCACAAGCCATGTCAGGAGAATGCGCTGGGATTTCCTGATATGATCCTCCTTCGTCGGCTTCCCCGCCGTCGTGGGCTTCGGCCGTTCCACAGGTTTCACCAGACCTGTGCGGGCCGCGTAGCCGCTCACCAGCTTCCGCAGATTTTCATAACCGATGTGATAACGCTCCGCCACCGACTCGATGTAGTTTTCCCGCTCCACCTCTTCCTCAAAACCGCAGAGCTTCTTCGCAATCTCCCGGTGAAAAGCGGTCTTTGATTCCGGATCTTCCATATGATAATTCCGCTCCAGAATCTTAAGCTCAAAGAAGAAACTGTTCTGGGCCTGATCGATCCGCTCCTGAAAAGCTTCCGCGCCCAGATTTTTGATAAACTCGTCAGGATCCTTGTAGGGCGACATGTCTATCACCCTGCCCCGCAGTCCCGCTTCCTTCAGTATGCTGATCGCCCGCAGGGCGGCGTTCGTACCCGCGCCGTCGCTGTCATAGGCCAGAAGCACCTCCTGCGCATAACGCTTCAGAATGCCTGCCTGTCCCACCGTGAAGGCCGTCCCCAGAGAGGCCACCGCCTGTCCGAAGCCCGCCTGATGCAGGGCTATGACATCCATGTACCCTTCGCATAAAAGCATATTTCCCGTCCGGGATGTTCTCGCAAAGTTCAGGCCGTACAGGTTGCGGCTCTTGTCAAAAATCGGGGTCTCCGGCGAGTTTAAGTATTTTGGCTTAGCGTCCCCCATCACCCGGCCGCCGAAGCCGATCACCCTGTGGTTGCCGTCCTGGATCGGAAACATAACCCGGTTCCAGAATTTATCGTGAACACCCCGCTTCTCATCAAAACCGGTAAGCCCCGCCTCCGTAATCAGCTCGTCGGCATATCCCTTCGACCGCAGATAGGCCGTCAGGTCGGAGCCGGAGCCGTCTGCATAGCCAAGGCCGAACTTCTTCATGGTCTCTTCCGAGAGCTCTCTGCCGGACAGATAGCGGTGGCCCGTCCGCCCTCTGGGGGAGCGCAGCAGACAGTAATAGTATTTGGCCGCTTCCTTATTGACTTCAAGGAGTCTGGCCCGTCTGCTCTCCTTCCTGCGCATCTCCTCGGTGTACTCCATCTCCGGAAGCGCCACCCCGGCCCGGTCGGCCAGCATTTTAACTGCCTCCTGGAAGGTGGCGTTCTCATATTCCATCAAAAAAGTAATCACATTGCCGCCCGCCCCGCAGCCAAAACAATAATACATCTGTTTATTTGGCGAGACGGAAAAAGAAGGGGATTTTTCATTGTGGAACGGACAGAGTCCGAAATAGCTGCTCCCCTTTCTCTGCATGCGCACATAGCCCGAAATCACTTCCACGATATCGTTTTTCGTTCTGATCTCCTCGATCAGCTCTTCTGAATAACGCATGTTATCCTTTCCCTAATTTCCACGCCCCATCAGCCGTGCCATGTCTTTGGAATAAACAGTCTCTCATACTGCGCAATGGCAAAGCGGTCTGTCATGGAGCTGATATAGTCACACACAACCTTTTCAAGCGGTTCCCCCGCATCCAGCAGCTTAAACAGGAAATTCGGAAGCTGTTCCGTGTGCACCAGATAGTGCTCATAGAGCGTAATAATCAAATTTTCCGCCTTTCCCTCCTCGCTTTTTGCGATCGGATTTCTATATACATGCCGGAACATAAACTCCCGCATCTTCTGCATGGCCTCCCCCACCTCCGGCGACATACAGATATCATCCCGGTCACGGCTGTTCGTCACAATATTGTGAATAAAAAAATCCAGGCGCTGCCCGCAGCTATAGCCGATCAGGCTGCCGATTTCCTTCGGCACATCCGCCTCCTTCAAAATCCCGGCTCTCACCGCGTCGTCCATATCGTGATGAATGTAAGCGATCTTGTCCGCCAGCCGGACGATACGCCCCTCCAGCGTGGAAGGCATGCCTACGGTCTGGTGGTTCAGGATCCCGTCTCGCACCTCCATGGTCAGGTTAATGCCCTGTCCCTCCTTCTCCAGAAGATCCACAGTCCGCACACTCTGCTCATTATGCTTAAACCCGTAGGGGCAGACCCTGTCAAGGGCCCGCTCCCCCGCATGTCCAAAAGGCGTGTGCCCCAGATCATGCCCGAGTGCAATGGCCTCCACCAGGTCTTCGTTCAGTTTGAGCGCCTTGGCGATGGTCCGCGCCGTCTGGCTTACCTCCAGCGTATGTGTCAGTCTGGTCCGGTAGTGATCCCCCTCCGGCGTCAGAAAAACCTGCGTCTTGTCTTTCAGGCGGCGGAACGACTTACTATGTATAATTCGATCCCTGTCTCTCTGGAACACGGGACGGATGTCGCACTGCTCTTCCTCCTTAAGCCTCCCCTGGGAATTCATGCTGATCATGGCATAAGGGCTCAGATACTCTTTCTCCCACTGTTCCAACCTTTCCCGTATGTTCATGGCTGTATCCTCATAAAATAAATCCTTTCACTACTATTATTCGCCCTAAACCGCCGAAATCCTTTTTTTATTTTTAATTTTCGGAGTCCATGCAGATTTATAGCAATAGCCTGTCCATGCCTGCATGGCAAAGGCATATGGGCTCTGAATCATTTCTTTACATCTTTAACGGCAGATATCGTAAATAAATTCCGCGTTTTTATCCATTGCCTCATATGCCGTCTTAAAAGGCGACATCTGGAACACATGCCACATGCCCCGGAAAATCTCAAGCTTCACGCCCACATTATCTTTCAGGAATTTCCTGTAGAGCAGCACCGCGTCATCCTGTAGAATTTCATTGCTCCCCACCTGAATATAGGTGGACGGGAATCCCTTATAATCCCCGAACAACGGGGAGATCAGCGGATTTGTAAGCTCCTGCCCCGCCGCATAATTCTCAATCATCTGCGCCAGATAGTCCGCGTTCAAAACAGGATCGACCTTTGCCCTGGAGGTGTGGGACTTCCCGGAAGCCGTCAGGTCCGTCCACGGTGACATGAGCACCAGACCTCTCGGCATGAGCCGCCCCTGGCTCTTTAACTGCAAGCACATGGAGAGCGCCAGATTGCCGCCCGCAGAATCACCCGCCACAATAATATCTCTTGCACCATACCCCAGAAGCATCAGATAATCCCAGACCTGCATGGCGTCCAGTACCGCCGCCGGATAGGGATTCTCCGGCGCAAGCCTGTAGTCAAAACAGAGCACGTCCATGGAAGTGGAGGCCGCCAGCTTCGTGGTCAGCGTCCGGGCATAAAGGCTGCTTCCGGTAGAGTAACCGCCGCCGTGGCAGTAGAGAATGATATATTTTTTCATGTGCGCCCGGTTTACATAAATCCACTCGCCATGAATGCTCCTGCCATCCTCCCCACGGGTAATGATCTCCACATCCTCTACGACCACATCCCTGCTGTTTCCCAGAAGGGCTCCGAAATGATCCTGTGACTGGCGGTGTTTCTCGATATCCACATTCTCCACCACGCCGTGCATCCGTTTGATCAGATTCATCATTCCAGCGTTTTTTTTGTCCGCTCTGGCCATACCAACCTCCGTATTATAACTGTCTCTTATACACATCTGACGCTCCCGACGAAGCTAGAAGTGTAG